>NZ_JBHMFC010000034.1:102604-103309 GCF_042427585.1 Mariniflexile ostreae
CCTAAGAAGGTTATTGTTTTAATGGATACAACCTATTGGGGAAGAGGTTTTGGGTTAATGTTGTTTAAAGACGCATACAGTAAAGAAAATCTTCTTTGGTATTACGTTAAATCAGAAACTAACGCATTGTACATAAAGGGTATTAAAGAACTGATATCTAAAGGTTTTGAGGTTGTAGCTATCGTTTGTGACGGAAGAAAAGGGTTGGTTGGAGCATTTAAAGACATACCTGTTCAGCTTTGTCAATTTCATCAAGTTGCAGCAATAAGAAGGTATATAACTAAAAACCCAAAAATGCCCGCTTCAATTGACTTAAAGTTTCATGTAGCTATGTTGAAAAACACTGATAAAGAATCATTTGAAGGAGGATTAAAAATGTGGTTTATTAAGTGGGAAAGCTTTTTAAATGAACGTACTATTAATATTGAAACAGGTAAAAGCTACTTCACCCATAAACAGCTTAGAAGTGCGTATAGAAGCCTTAACACTAACATGATATGGCTATTTACTTGGTACGATAATTATGAATTAAATATTCCAAATACAACCAATATGATTGATGGCCATTTTTCTGATTTAAAAAACAAACTTAGAAATCATAATGGGTCAACGCAAAAAGTTGTGGAGTAACTAAAAAAGAAAGAACTTTGGAGCAAAAATTTCTATGTCCTCTGATTCACTTTTATCTATTGCCAATTTATTACT
>NZ_JBHMFC010000035.1:0-31164 GCF_042427585.1 Mariniflexile ostreae
CAAAAATGTTAGAAAAGGAGTAAATGCTATATATTTTGACCACATCAATCACAGCCTAGCCACCAAAGAACCTTCCCTAAATACATCGTTTTACCCATAGTACGACAAATCAACCGGATTCGTCAACACAGAATTCATTTTTGGCCTATCGGCAAAACGAATTCTTAGTTATTAGGTGCAGTTAAATTATAATTCGATTAAAATAAATGATGTATTGTCTTTCAGTATTCTATTTTCAATTTCGATAGTAAGTCCTCTATAAACTTTATCAATTGATTTGTATTTATTAGAAATTCTTAAAATAATTTCATCGGTAATACTCTCATGAAATCCATCTGTGCTAATTATAATTCGATCATTTGATTTAGAATCAATGTTGAATTCCATAAAATCAAAATATTTTTTACTACCTAATACATTTTCAAGAATGTTTTTCCTATTATAATTCTCACTTTCCTTTTTATTTATCTTATTTTCTCTTAATAAGCGTCCAGCTTCGTTGTGAGAAACTGTAAGCTCACTTATTCTTTCATTTCTTATTAATATTACTCTGCTGTCACCAATATGAATTCCTTTTATTTTTTTTTGATTTGCATACAAGCCAGAAAAAGTTGTTCCAATGAAATCAACATTTAATTCTTTTGTGGCTAAATGTTCAATACCTGAATTAGTGTTAATTAAGAGGTTTTTAAAACTTAATTTTTTATCCGCCTCTATATTTTTTTTGAATTCATTTATAACATACTTACTTGCTATATCTCCATGAGGTAAACCACCTACGCCATCAGCTATGAAAGCAAACACTGAATTAAAATGAATCCCAGCATATAATGAATCTTCATTCTTACTTCTTGGTCCAATGTTGGTGTATTGAAAATATTTCATTTATTTAGAGCAAACTTTTTTATAAATTTCTTGAAAGTCTGAATTGAAATTTTTTGATTTTTCATCAATAGAATATAAAAGATGCTTAAAAGCACTGCAAAATTTACTTCCATCAACAATTATCTCCATCTCAATTCTTTTCAGTAAAGTAGAATCAATATCATTCTTTAAGTAACTCGCTGCAGCTCTTTGAACATACCATCTATTATGTTTAGTTCCCATGTAAAGCAATGCGAAAATACCTTCGGATAAAATATCGACAGTACCAATTTCCATAAATTCAGTAACTCTATTTTTTAATGTGTCACAAAAGTCCCAAGGAAAATTACCATTTCGTACAAAGTTAAAATATGATTTTGCTATGTAAGTAGATAAATGAGGATATTTTAAAATTTCTTTTATATGATTCAGTTTTATAGAAGACATGATTATGTCTTTTTCATCCTCAACTACACCGGAACTTAAAAAGTCTGATAGTTTTGATACATCATTTTCATCAAAATCTGTAGATGGTTTATTGAGAGTCTCAAGAACTATTTCTGCTACTTCAGTTTTAGCATCTTCTATTGTAGAGGTGATAGAGTTTAACGCTTCTCTAAAACTTGCTACAGAAGAAAATCTTCTCGATGGATCCATTCTTGTAGCACTTTGTAAAAGATTGCCAAATTTTGACGAGTCTGATATTTCATTACATGGAATTCTTTGAGAGTTACCAACAAAATCGTGTAAAATACATCCTAATGAAAAAATATCTGATTGTATACTAGCAAACTTTAAATCTTGAGTTATTTCAGGTGCGGTATACAAATCGGATGTTTTAGACATTCCTGTTTTAGTCAGAGTTGTAATTCCAGTTTTGTTCAGGGAAATAAGTCCAAAATCACTAATTGCATACCCATACGAAAACCTTAATACATTTCCAGGCTTCAAATCTCTATGATACATTCCTAATTTGTGCATTTCCTCAAGTCCTGCCATTATATCATAAATACACTTTAAATAATTAGAACTGTCTAAAGTGCCATCATTCATGTCTTTCAACATAGAACTTTCTGCCAATTCCATTGTAAAAAAAGGTGGCTCTTCATTTTGATAAATCGAATAAATTTCAACGATGTTAGGATGTCCAATTTGTTGTTGGTAAATGGCTTCTTTGATAAATCTTTTTTTAGCAATTTCTGTAATGCTAACCATTGAAGGATGTAAGTCAAAAGTTTTTAAAGCCATTTCTGCTCCATTTTCATCTTTGACATGATAAACATTACCAAATCCTCCTTGTCCTAGTTTCTCTATTTTGTCGTATTTCATGAGTTTTTTCCTAATTGCACCTAACACTTGTATAGACGCAACCAATTGCGTCTATACCTCGATTGCGTCTATTTTTAATATCTATACCAAACTTATTCATTTAAATGAACTATTCCTACGCTTTATTATAATAATATTCATATCCCTTTTTTGACTTTTAAAGCAAAAACTAAAACAGATCAATTAAAAATCTACAAAAAAAAAGTCCAATTTCTAAATTGAAGCTATTCAATCTGAAAAATAATTTACAGACGCCTCATCTGCAAAAGAGTTCAAACAAAAAAGATCATAAACCACGTTTTAAAAAACGCTATTTATGATCTTTTATAGTGCAATAAAACATTGCACGTTTTTATTAGAAGTTTATTCTACAATAAACTTCCCTTTCATCATGGCATAGTGTCCTGGGAAACTACACAAGAAGTCGTATGTGCCGGCTGCAGGGGCGTCAAACTCTATTACAGTAGTTTCACCACCGCCAATAGTTTTAGTGTGCGCAATAACATCTGTACTGCCTTCAGGAATATAATCATTGGATGATGCCACAGCAGCTTTACCAGCAAACGCAGCTAAATCCACATCTTTTTTAAGCAACACGAAGTTATGCCCCATAACTTGTTTGTTTAATTTTCCGGTGTGCCTTAACGTTAGCTTTACTTTCTGTCCTGCTTTTACCTTAATTTCGCTCTTATCGAACTTCATAACGTCATCGCCCGCTATTACAATATTAGCTTCGTTAGAATCTGCTTCCGACGTAGGCGCAGGCGCTGCAGTTTCTTTCTTATCATAAGAAAATCCTTCTTTCTTTTTCTCTTCTTTTCCGCCACAATTCATTAAAGTGAACGCAGAAAAAGCACATAATACAAAATACTTAAGTGTTTTCATTTTTTTTTAATTAAATTATTTATTCGTTGCTAATTTACTAAATAGTTAGCAGAATATTGACTTACAGAATATAATCTGTACTTATAAAATTAGATGTTTTTTTCTCTAACAGTTCACTTAATATCGCATTGTTATACGGATTGTCTTTTGAAGCAACAAAGGTTCTTATGGAGAAAGAACGCAGGGCATCATGTACACTCAATGTACTGAATGCAGAATCTTTTCTTCCGGTAAATGGATAGACGTCTGGCCCTCTTTGGCATGAGCTATTCAAGTTTACACGGCATACTAAATTTACTAAAGTGTCGATTAAAGGCGACAAGGTGTGCACGTTTTTTCCAAACAAACTCACTTGCTGCCCGTAATTGGATTCTGCCATATCATCCAAAGGCTCTTCAATATCAGAGAAAGGGACTATAGGTACCACGGGGCCAAATTGTTCTTCTTCAAAAACACGCATGCTTTTATTAACAGGATACAAAACCGCAGGATAAATATAGTTTTCGGTGGTTTCACCTCCTTTTTTATTGATAATTTTCGCTCCTTTCTTTACTGCATCGTCTATCAACTCTTGAATAAACCCTGGTTTTTCAACCTCAGGAAGCGGGGTTAATGAAACGCCACTTTCCCATGGGTTTCCAAATTTAAGCTGATCTACTTTATGTGCAAAGCGTCGATTAAATTCTTCCACTACAGATTCATGTACATACAATACTTTAAGCGCAGTACAACGCTGTCCGTTAAAAGATAAGGTGCCAGCAATACACTCATCTACCGCTAAATCTAAATTAGCATCTGGTAATACAATAGCCGGGTTTTTAGCTTCTAAGCCCAACACCAAACGCAGTCTATTGCCTTTTGGGTGCTGTGCCTGTAATGCATTTGCTGCTGTACTATTTCCTATTAATGCCAATATTGTGATTTTTCCAGATTTCATAATCGGACTTGCTAAAACTCGGCCACGACCATAAATAATGTTCACCACGCCTTTTGGAAAACTGTTTTGAAAGGCTTCCAATAAAGGAGAAATTAACAGTACGCCTAATTTTGCAGGTTTAAAAATAACCGTATTCCCCATAATCAATGCAGGAATAAGCAAGGTAAAGGTTTCGTTTAATGGGTAATTATATGGCCCTAGACATAATACCGCACCAAGTGGTCCTCTTCTAATGTGTGCGTAAACGCCTGAGTTCTTTTCAAATTTAGCCGAATCGCGGTCAATTTGTTTATAATCTTCAATGGTATCGTAAATATACTCTACGGTTCTGTCAAACTCTTTTTCAGAATCTGGAAGGTTTTTTCCAATTTCCCACATGAGCAGTTTCACCACCTCATCTCGCTTGGTTTTCATTTGCTCGACAAACTTTTCCATACAAGCAATGCGATCTTCCACTTTCATGGTTGGCCATAAGCCTTGCCCTTTATCATAAGCCGTTAGCGACGAGTTTAGCGCTTCCATAGCCTCTGTTTCGGTAAGTTGAGGAATGGTGCCCAAAAGGGTGGGTTTATATGTTTCAGTAGAAGAAATAGTGGAATACACTTTGGCGGTTTCGCCTTTCCACTCCTTTAATTCACCATCTACCAAGTAGGTGGTTTGATGTAAAAGTGTTTTTATTTTATACGGTTCTGGAATATCTATAAAGGGATTTTTCATGAGCATCAATTTTTATTTTAATAACTATTTTTACCAAAGTAACAAAAATAACTAAGAACTTAAACTGAAAGCTGTAATAAAGATTTAAGATTTGCACGAAAACGATTTCGATACAAACATGATAAAACCACACATATCGGTACTTAAATTATATTAAAAATTGCAGTAAGTCGGGCTTATTGTTAATATAATCGTCATAAAAATTATGCTGTTTCATTCTAGCAATCAAAGGCGCCAAATCTTTGGGGTCTTTTAATTCTATTCCTACAACTGCAGACCCATTTTCACGATTGGTATTTTTGGTATATCGAAAATGGATTATATCATCATTTTCACCTAAAATATCGACCACAAATTGTTTAAGCGCTCCAGCTCTTTGCGGAAATATTACAATAAAATAATGCTTTAAATTGGCATATAATAAGGCCCGTTCCTTTATTTCGGCTGCTCGGGTAAAATCGTTATTACTCCCGCTAACCACGCATACAACATTTTTGCCTTTTATAGTATCGGCATAAAAATCTAATGCAGCAATGCTTAACGCCCCAGCAGGCTCTACCACAATAGCATCTTTATTATAAAGCTCCAGAATGGTTTGGCATACTTTGCCTTCGGGCACAGTAATCATATCATGCAATAAGGCTTTACAAATAGGGAACGTTAGGTCGCCTACACGTTTTACCGCTGCGCCATCTACAAACTTTTCAATATGCTTCAGTTCGGTGTTCTTATTGTTTTTGATAGAAACCGACATGGAAGGTGCGCCTTCTGGCTCTACACCTATAATTTTGGTATGGGGAGATAACGCTTTAAACACGGCGCACAAGCCCGCGCACAAACCGCCACCGCCTACGGGTGCAAACACATAATCGATAGGGGCTTTCGCTTGATGTAGCATTTCAAGGCCTACAGTGGCCTGTCCTTCAATAACCTTTTCATCATTAAAAGGGTGAATAAAGGTTTTGTGTAAAACCTCGCATTCTTTGTGTGCTTCATGATAAGCATCATCAAAGGTATCACCAGCAAGTTTTACCTCAACATACTCTTCACCAAACATTTTTACCTGCTCTACTTTTTGTTTAGGCGTAGGAGCGGGCATATAAATCGTGCCTTTAATTTTTAATAACTTACAGGATAATGCCACACCTTGGGCATGGTTTCCTGCACTGGCACAAACGACGCCGTTTTCGGCCTGTATGCCAGTTAAAGAACTTAATTTATTATAAGCGCCCCTAATTTTATAAGAACGTACTTGCTGCAAGTCTTCACGCTTAAAAAAAATATTCGCTTCTAAGTTTTTAGAATACCTGAGGCTAGGGCTTAAAGGCGTAACTGCCGATACTTTTTTAATGGTATCGGCAGCTACTTTAATAGTATCAAGACTAGGAAAATATATGGTTTTTCCTTTATTCATATGATATTAGTTTTAAACTATTGGCTTCATGGCCGTCATAGACGATCTTAAAAAGCGTCCTACTTTTTCAACAGGGTGGTTTCTTAAAGCCGCGTTAACTTCAATTAACTTAGCGTTATCTACACCTTTACCGTTGTCTTTCGCATAGGCTTTTCCAATAACATCGGTATCGATTTTCTTCATGAAATCGGCCAATAATGGCTTACATGCATGATCGAATAAGTAACATCCGTATTCTGCAGTATCAGAAATAACACTGTTCATTTCGTATAGCTTACGTCTTGCAATCGTATTTGCAATAAGTGGCGTTTCGTGTAAAGACTCATAGTACGCAGATGCATCTATAATTCCAGAATCGGTCATGGCCTCAAAAGCAAGTTCTACACCCGCTCTAACCATAGCCACCATTAATACGCCATTATCATAAAACTCCTGTTCAGTGATTTCAACATTTCCTGCAGGTGTTTTTTCAAAAGCTGTTTCTGCAGTTTCTGCTCGCCATCCCAATAAGTTTTTATCATCGTTAGCCCAGTCTTCCATCATTCCTTTAGAAAACTCACCTTCAATAATATCATCCATATGTTTTTGGAACAATGGGCGCATGATGTCTTTTAGTTCTTCAGACAATTCAAAAGCCTTGATTTTTGCTGGGTTTGAAAGTCTATCCATCATATGGGTAATGCCGCCGTACTTAAGTCCTTCGGTAATGGTTTCCCATCCGTATTGGATTAATTTAGAAGCATATCCTTTATCGATACCTTTTTCAATCATTTTATCAAAGCATAAAATAGAACCTGTTTGCAACAAACCACACAGGATCGTTTGCTCGCCCATTAAGTCCGATTTAACCTCTGCAATAAAAGAAGATGCTAAAACACCAGCTCTATCGCCACCAGTTGCAGCAGCATAAGCTTTTGCTTGTGCCCAACCTTTTCCTTCTGGATCATTTTCTTCGTGCACCGCTATTAATGTTGGCACACCAAAACCTCTTTTATATTCCTCTCTTACTTCTGTACCAGGACATTTAGGCGCTACCATAATAACAGTAAGATCTTCACGTACTTCTGTACCTTCTTCTACAATATTAAATCCGTGAGAGTACGATAATGTCGCTCCTTTTTTCATTAAAGGCATAATAGCCTTTACCACACTTGTATGTTGCTTATCTGGTGTTAAATTAAGTACCAGATCTGCAGTAGGAATCAATTCTTCATAGGTTCCTACTTTAAAACCATTCTCTGTTGCATTTACATAAGACGCACGTTTTTCTTTAATGGCCGCGTCGCGTAATGTATAAGAAATATCTAAGCCAGAATCCCTCATATTCAATCCTTGATTCAGTCCTTGAGCACCGCATCCTACGATAACGATTTTTTTACCTTTTAAAGCACTTACGCCATCTGCAAATTCTGAGGCGTCCATAAATCTACACTTCGACAATTGATCTAACTTGTCTCTCAACGACAGCGTGTTAAAATAATTTCCCATTTTTAATTTTTAATTATTATTGGTTATTAAATGCTGAAAGCATTTCTGTTACTTTCATTTCATCTTTTGTTACCGCGATACGGCCAGAACGCACAAATTGCATGATACCATACACGTTTAGCTCACTTCTTAACGCTTCAATTTCATGGCGCCTACCCGATTTTTCCAATACAAAAAACTCTTTGTTTACGGTAACGATTCTTGTATTACTTTCTTTAATGATGTTTTGAATTTGAGGCTCATCAAACAATAAATTAGACTTGATCTTGAACATGCAAGACTCGGTATAAATGGTTTGATCGTCTGTATGATAGTAAGCTTTCATCACTTCTACCTGCTTTTCAAATTGACCAACAATTTTTTTCGCTTGGGTTTCCGTGATATTAACCACAATTACAAACCGATTAACACCATCTATTTCAGATTGTGAAGTGGTCAAGCTTTCGATATTGATATGTCGTCTTTGAAAAATTGCTGAAATACGATTTAGCAAACCGATATTATTTTCGGTATAAATGGAAATCGTAAAGGTTTCTATGTCTTCGTTCATTTTTAAAAAGGATAAAAGAAAAAAAGAGAAGAGAAAATAAAGTAAAGATATATAAAATATTGATGCATTAAAATCTCACGCTATTTTCTTTGGTCTTGATTCTTGGTTCTTTGTATTATTTTCTTTTTTCTTTAATGTAAATACTTATAATCTCCAACGTGTTTTTAGCATAAACGAATATCCGAAACAGAAGCCCCAGAAGGCACCATTGGAAATACGTTGTCTTCTTTTTCTACACACACTTCAAGGAAATAGGCTTCTTTAGATTCCATCATTTCTTTTACAGCGTCTGCAAGTTCTTCACGTTTGGTCACTTTTCGTGCTCTAATATAATAGCCTTCTGCTATGGCTATAAAATTAGGGTTTGTCATTTCTGTCGACGCATAGCGCTTATCAAAAAACAACTGTTGCCACTGGCGCACCATTCCTAAAAACTCATTGTTTAACACTACAATCTTTAAGGCTATCTTTTGTTGAAAAACAGTTCCTAATTCTTGGATATTCATTTGAAAACCACCATCACCGATTACGGCCACCACATCCCGTTCTGGAGCCGCCATTTTAGCCCCTATAGCTGCTGGCAAGGCAAAGCCCATCGTTCCTAAACCACCAGAAGTAATATTACTTTTAGTTGTTGTAAACTCTGCATATCGGCAAGCGATCATTTGGTGCTGCCCTACATCGGAAACAATGGCTGCATCTCCTTTACTTTGAATGTTTATTTGTCGTATAACTTCTCCCATCGTTAAGCCTTCTTTAACCGGGGTGATATCGTCTTTTATAACATTATCATATTCAACAACGTATAAATCTTTAAACTCTTGATGCCAATCGGTATGCGTATTCGTATTCAACAAAGGCAATAAGCCTGCTAAACTTTCTTTAGCATTGCCCAAAACAGGAACATCTGCTATCACGTTTTTATTTATTTCTGCAGGATCGATATCAAAATGAATTACTTTAGCCTGCTTGGCGTAGGTATTTAAATCTCCTGTAACACGATCGTCAAAACGCATGCCAATAGCAATAAACACATCGCACTCGTTGGTTAATTTATTGGGTGCATAATTTCCGTGCATTCCTACCATTCCAACATTTAACGGATGTGCTGTTGGCAATGCAGAAGCGCCTAAAATGGTCCATGCTGCAGGAATTCCCGCTTTTTCAACCACGGCTTTCAACTCTGCCTCTGCTCGGCCTAAAATAACGCCTTGTCCCCAAACAATTAATGGCTTTTTAGCTTTATTGATTAGATCGGCGGCCGCTTCGAGCGCCCCAGGATTTGTTTTAGGTACCGGGATATAACTTCTTACGCCCGTACATTTTTTATATTCAAAATCTAATTCTCCAAATTGTGCATCTTTAGTAATGTCGACCAATACTGGCCCCGGACGCCCACTTTTAGCGATATAAAACGCTTTCGCAATGGCCTCGGGAATTTGAGACGACTTGGTTACTTGAACATTCCATTTGGTAACAGGAGTGGTAATGCCTACGATATCGGTTTCCTGAAACGCATCGCTACCCAATAAGTGCGACAAGACTTGCCCTGTAATGCATACTATAGGGGTTGAGTCTATTTGTGCATCGGCGATTCCCGTTACTAAATTGGTAGCCCCTGGGCCTGAAGTAGCCAGTGCCACACCCACTTTTCCAGAAATACGGGCATAGCCTTGTGCTGCATGTGCGGCACCTTGCTCATGACGTGTAAGCACATGATGGATTCTATCCTGATACTTAAACAATTCATCGTACACTGGCATAATAGCGCCTCCCGGATATCCATAAAGAATATCAACGCCTTCGGCTATTAAACATCTTATAATGGCTTCGCTTCCAGTAATGCGTTCTGTTTTATTTGCCATTTCTTTGGTTTTAGTTATGGTTTGCGTGTTATTCATAATCCTCAATTGTATTAATGAGATTCCTTCCTGATAATAATCAGGATCTTCAGGAACTAAAATTCGTCTGTTACGCATCCTTCGGATGCTGATGAAACCGACCTAGCATATTTATAAAGGACACCACGATTAAATTTCAATGCAGGTGCTATCCAGTTTTTTCTTCTTTTATCTAACTCTTCGTCTGAAATTTCAATATTAATAGTATTGTTTACTGCATCTATAGCAATAATATCACCACTTTCTACTAAAGCAATATTTCCACCAACTTGTGCTTCTGGCGCGACGTGACCAACCACAAAACCATGTGATCCCCCTGAAAAACGACCATCTGTAATCAAAGCGACTTCTTTACCTAATCCAGCTCCCATGATAGAAGAGGTTGGTTTTAGCATTTCTGGCATTCCAGGAGCGCCTTTAGGCCCTTCATAACGGATAATAACCACATCTCCTTTTTTTACTTTACCGCTTTTAATACCTTCATTTACAGCTGTTTCGCTATCAAATACATTTGCAGGCCCTCTAAACGATAAACCTTCTTTTCCTGTAATTTTAGCAACAGCACCTTCGGTAGCTAAGTTTCCAAAAAGAATACGGATATGTCCAGTTTCTTTTACAGGGTTATCCAATGTTTTTATAATATCTTGACCTTCCAATAGATTAGGAACATCTTTTAAGTTCTCTGCAAGGGTTTTTCCGGTAACCGTTAAACAATCTCCATGAAGCATACCCTGCTCCAACATATATTTTAAAACACCAGGAATACCGCCCACCTCATGCAAATCTTCCATAGAGTATTTACCGCTTGGTTTAAGGTCTGCCAACAAAGGTGTATTGTCGCTTATTTCTTTAAAATCCTTTAATGTGAATTTTACTTGTGCTGCTTTGGCAATCGCTAAGAAATGCAATACAGCATTCGTAGAACCACCAAGAACCGTTACCAGTCTAAAGGCATTCTCTAAAGATTTTTTACTAACAATATCTGAAGGTTTAATGTCTCTTTCCAACAATAAGCGCAAAGCCTCGCCTGCTTTAACAGACTCCTCTTCTTTTAACTGATTATTACTCACTGCCGGATTGGACGAGTTAAACGGTAAAGACATACCCAAAGCTTCAATGGCAGAAGCCATAGTATTTGCCGTATACATGCCACCACAAGCGCCAGCGCCTGGGCATGCTTTATGAACCACTTCGTTAAATTCTTCATCATCAATAGTACCTGCAACTTTTTGCCCGTAAGCTTCAAAAGCCGAGATAATATCCAACTTCTTACCGTTATGGCAACCAGATGCTATGGTTCCGCCATAAACCAAAATAGACGGCCTGTCCAAACGTAACATAGCCATTAACGCCCCTGGCATATTTTTATCGCAACCTACCACCGTAATTAAACCGTCGTAACTCATGGCCTGAACCACGGTTTCCATAGAGTCTGCAATTATATCTCTAGATGGTAATGAATAACGCATTCCAGGAGTACCATTTGAAATACCATCACTCACACCAATAGTATTATATATCAATCCGACCAAATCGGCGTTTTCAGTCCCTTTTTTAACATGCTTTGCCAAATCATTTAGGTGCATGTTACAAGGATTTCCTTCATACCCTGTACTAGCTATGCCTATAAAGGGTTTTTTTAAATCTTCATCTGTTAAACCAATCGCATGCAACATGGCTTGAGCGGCAGGTAAGGATGGGTCTTGCGTAACCGTTTTACTGTATTTGTTAAGTTTATTCATAATTATTAAAGATAATTATAGACTATTTATTATAATGGGTTATTATTTCGAATGATTTGTACTTTCTTTTGAAAAATATCCAAAGTCCGCACGAAATTAAATCTTTACTCCTTTTACTGATGTTCTAAATATGTTTTATGGTTAAATCCATCACCTCATAAAGTAAACCAAATCACTGATTATCAAGTAATTATATAGTGTTTTTTATGACGTCCAATATTTGATTTTTTTTTAATAAAAAAGCCTTCCATTCTCGGAAAGCTTTAAATCTATTTTTTACCTTTTAAAAAGCGCTCCTTACTGTTTCAAAAAAGGCCACAACGACTTCAATAAAAATGCCATTTAATATAGGTATGCTCATATTCAAAACACAAAGGTTTAAAATTAAAACCTAACTACCAATTTAAAACTAAAAAAAATGAAAATCAATTTGCGTTTCACTTAATTTTTTTACTTTTGCAGTAATATATAACAGAGGAAAGATTTGACTGATTGCAACCTCTTTATTTTGGACTTTTATAAAATAGATTTAAAAAAGTCCAGAATAAAATAAAAATGCTAAAGGCAGTGCAAACTCCCTGAGACGTTATCGTCAAATCTTCCTATTAAATAAAATGACATGGCTTATTTATTTACTTCAGAAAGTGTTTCAGAAGGACACCCTGATAAAGTAGCAGACCAGATTAGTGATGCTTTAATTGATAATTTTTTAGCTTTCGATAAAGACTCGAAAGTAGCATGTGAAACCCTCGTAACAACAGGGCAAGTCGTATTGGCTGGCGAAGTAAAGTCCAATACCTATCTGGATGTTCAAAAAATCGCTAGAGATACCATTAATAAAATTGGATATACCAAAGGTGAATATATGTTTGATGGCAACTCTTGTGGTGTGCTATCTGCCATCCACGAGCAGTCGGACGATATTAGCAGAGGTGTGGATAGAGCGAGCAAAGAGCAGCAAGGCGCGGGCGACCAAGGCATGATGTTTGGGTATGCCACTCGCGAAACCGAAAACTTTATGCCCTTAGCTTTAGACTTATCGCATCGTTTGTTAATAGAGTTGACCGCTTTACGTAAAGAAAACAAGGACATAACCTATTTGCGTCCAGACTCTAAAAGTCAGGTTACTATAGAATATAGCGACGATAATGTACCGCAACGTATTGAAGCCATTGTGGTTTCCACACAACATGACGATTTTGATGACGATGAAGTGATGTTAGCTAAAATACGAAAAGATATTGTGGAGCTGCTTATACCCCGCGTAGTTGCAAAATTGCCAGAAAGCATAAAAAAGTTGTTTAATGACGATATAAAATACCACATTAACCCAACAGGTAAGTTTGTAATTGGTGGGCCTCATGGCGACACAGGACTAACAGGACGAAAAATAATCGTGGACACCTATGGTGGAAAAGGGGCCCATGGTGGTGGAGCTTTTTCTGGAAAAGATCCGAGTAAAGTGGATAGAAGTGCTGCTTATGCTACAAGACATATTGCCAAAAACCTGGTAGCCGCTGGTGTTGCAGATGAAATTCTGGTTCAGGTAAGCTATGCCATTGGTGTGGTGGAGCCTATGGGCATTTTTGTAAATTCTTATGGCACCTGTCCCTTTAACATGACTGATGGTGAAATAGCCGAAAAAGTTAAGGAACTCTTCGATATGCGCCCATTTGCTATAGAAGAACGCTTAAAACTACGTGCCCCCATATATAGCGAAACAGCTGCATACGGACACATGGGGCGTAAAAACGAAACCGTTACCAAAACCTACACACAACCTAATGGGAACTCGGTAACTCTTGATGTAGAGTTGTTTACTTGGGAAAAATTAGATTATGTAGACAAAATAAAAAACGCCTTTGGATTATAGTCTATATCTTTTTTACTAGTATTTAAAAAAGGCTACCGAAACGGTAGCTTTTTTTTTAGAGTTTTTTATATCTACAAATGGTTGTTACTGGCAATGATTTTCCCTGAACGAGATTCGCAGCTCTTGCATTTTACTCTTGCTCCGTAAAGCCTCCCTATACAAGTCCATGCATTTCGCTTTATTATAAACTTTTCTTAAATATAATGAATGAACGTTCATTTTTCATATCTTTGTATCATAAACAAATAATAACATGAGTACTGTTCCGAAAAATAAAATAAAGCGAGACGCCCTTGTAGCTGCTACTATAAACCTTGTAAACAATAATGGATTTCATGCCACACCAATGGCTAAAATTGCAAAGTTGGCAGAAGTTTCGCCAGGAACCATCTACCTCTATTTTCAAAATAAGCAAGACCTCATTAATCAGGTTTATATTGAAGTTAAAACAGCTTTTAGTGCCTTTGCTTTTAAAGATTATGAGACTCGATTTTCAGTAGAAGAAGGTTTCGAGAATATCTGGAAGAATATTGCCGAATTCAAATTAAAAAAAGTGGAAGCGGCTTTATTCTTATCGCAATGCGACAATACGCCCATGATAGATGAATCGAGCAGACAAGAGGGATTAAAACATTTACACCCTCTTTTAGACCTTTGGGAACGCGGTAAAAAAGAAAACATCATTAAACCCGTATCCCCTTATATGCTTTATGCGTTTAGTATCTATCCTATTGCATTTTTAATGAACATGCAAGAACGCGGACTCTACACATTAACGCCGGAACATATTGATGAAGCCTATAAAATGGCATGGAACAGTATAAAAATTTAAATTCAAAAAAAATTATGAACACAACAAAAACAATTCATTTAAAAAGTAGACCAGAAGGAAAACCGGAATTAAAAGATTTCGATTTCACCACATCGCAACTACCCACACTACAAGAAGGAGAGCTTTTATTACAAACCAAATATGTATCCGTAGATCCTTACTTAAGAGGAAGAATGAGCGATGCGCCATCTTATGTACCCCCTTTTGAAATAAACAAACCTATTTCATCAGGTGTTGTTGCCGAAGTTTTAGCGTCTAAAAGCACAAAATTTAGCAAAGGCGACTATGCCACAGGTTTATTAGACTGGAAAGAAACCCAAGTTGCAAAAGCAGATGGCCTTATAAAGGTAGATCCAAACCAAGCACCACTTTCTGCCTATCTCGGTATATTGGGCATGACAGGACTTACCGCCTATCTGGGATTAACAGAAATAGGCAAACCTAAAAAAGGGGAAACACTATTAGTATCGGGAGCCGCAGGAGCAGTAGGCAGCGTTGTAGGACAAATTGGTAAAATTCTGGGCTTACGTGTTGTGGGGATTGCAGGAACCGACGAAAAGGTGAACATGCTAACCTCTAAACTCGGATTTGATGCAGCCCTAAACTACAATACTACTAAAAACATGGCCGAGGCCATTGCCAAGGCTTGTCCCGATGGTGTTGACATCTATTTTGACAATGTTGGAGGCGCTATTTCAGATGCAGCACTTTTCAATATCAATAAATTCTCAAGAACCATTAATTGCGGTGCTATTTCTGTATACAACAACTCGGAACTCCCAAAAAGCATTAGCGTACAGCCTTTCTTAGTAAAGAAAAGCGCTTCTATGCAAGGGTTTATAGTTTCTGATTTTGCAGACAAGCACCCTGAAGGCATTAAGCAATTAACAGAGTGGTTACAACAAGATAAGTTACAGTACACCAAAACTATTGTGGAAGGTTTTGACTATATCCCTCAAGCTTTTTTAGATCTTTTTGATGGAAAGAATACAGGTAAAATGATAGTAAAACTATAATAATAAAAAAATAAAACATATATGAATACTTTCGAATTTAAAAATCCTACTAAAATAATATTTGGAAAAGACCAAATAGACCAAATAAAAAATGAAATCCCTCATGATGCCAAAGTGCTTCTGTTGTATGGTGGTGGAAGCATTAAGAAAAACGGTATTTATGAGCAGGTCACTAAGGCATTAAAAACTCATAACGTTATTGAGTTTGCTGGTATCCCAGCAAATCCAGAATATGCCATCTTAATGGAAGCCTTAAAAGTAATTAAAGAAGAACAAGTCACCTATTTATTAGCTGTTGGCGGAGGCTCTGTAATAGATGGTACAAAGTTTCTTTCTGCAGCAGCTTTGTACGATGGTGATGAGCCTTGGGACATCCTTTCCAAAAATATTCGAACACTAGAAGGCATGCCTTTTGGAACCGTATTAACGTTGCCGGCTACAGGATCCGAAATGAATTCGGGAGCAGTAATTACCCGAGCAGATACTAAAGAAAAGTTAGCCATGGGAGGCCCAGGTTTGTTTCCTGTCTTCTCGGTATTAGACCCTCAAGTTATCCAGTCGATTCCACACCATCAGTTGGTTAACGGAATTACCGATGCCTTTACACATGTTCTCGAACAGTACCTCACCTATCCTACGGGCGCTTATCTTCAAGATCGTTTTTCAGAAAGCATTCTTCAAACCTTAATAGAGGTAGCGCCGCAAGTATTAAAAGACCCGGCAGATTACAATGCGGCCTCCAACTTTATGTGGTCTTGCACCATGGCCTTAAACGGTTTAATTCAAAAAGGGGTACCATCAGACTGGGCCGTCCATGCTATGGGGCATGAACTTACGGCGCTTTATGGTATCGACCATGCACGTACCTTGGCGGTTATAGCCCCAAGCCATTATAACTATAATTTTGAAGCTAAAAAAGAAAAATTAGCGCAATATGGCGAACGGGTTTGGAACATTACTACAGGCTCTACGGAAGACAAAGCACATGCTGCTATTGAAAAAACAGAAGCATTCTTTAATGAAATGGGCATTGATACTAAATTATCTCAGTACACTAAAGATTATGAAGGTACAGCCGAAATTATCTCTAAGAGATTTAAAGCACGGGGCTGGGAAGGTCTTGGAGAACACCAAAACCTTAAACCTGAAGATGTTGAAAAAATCGTAAAAATGGCGTATTAAAACAATTATGACCATATTGATCTTTTGACGGAGTGGCATTGACAGCTATCCATAATAGCTATTTTGACCTAGAGTTTAATATCAATGGCCTCTGTAAAGCGATATCCCTTTCAAAAAGACTGTCTACATAGACGGTCTTTCTTTGTTCATAAGTATTTAATTAAAACATATACCCCGCTAAATTACGCACAAATATCTTCTTTAAATTTGAGGTGAAATTTGGTTCTATTATGCTTTAGCGCATTTTGGATTAAAAGGGAATCAGGTGAAAGACCTGAACTGTTCCCGCAGCTGTAAGCTCTTGTAATGGTTTTACATTCTTTTGTCACTGTTCGCATTAAATACGGATGGGAAGACGTAAAACTAGAGTAAGTCAGAAGACCTACCATTTTTCAATAACATGTCAAACTTTCGGGAAAAAAGTTACTGGCAAGAACTATTCCTGTTTTGAATATTCTTAGCTTTTTGACAATTTACGAACCTGTCTAAAAAACATTTGATCTGGGTCTTTTGTTTTATGGACTAATACCTAAGGAAATGTATTTTCATAACATGCAAATCGTGTTGCAGGAAGTACCTGGACACATCAGCATATGCTTTAGTATTTCTGGTTGTACCATGCATTGTGAAGGCTGCCACTCTCCTTTTTTGTGGAAACAAAAGAACGGACAAAAACTCACGCTTGACATCTTTACCAGCATCTTAAACCAATACAAAGGGTTTTCAGATTGTGCTTTGTTTATGGGTGGGGAATGGCACCCTGAAGAACTGATAACCTATCTAAAACTAGCCAAAAAAAAAGGATACAAAACCTGCCTTTATTCTGGGGAAGACCATATTGACCCCAACATATTAGCTCAGCTCGATTGGGTTAAAACCGGTAAATGGATTGCCAAGCGTGGGGGCTTAGATGCCCTAACGACCAATCAGAAATTTATAGAAGTAAAATCAAACACAATATTAAACCATTTATTCATAAAAAATCCTTAAGCCATGCTAAGACTAACACAAGAACAGGTAAACAAAAAAATCGACTTTATCAGCAATTACATCAATGCCAAAAATGCCGCCGATGGCTCTAAAATGGATGCTAATGCCAATGTGTCTTCAAAAAACATTGCCACTATGGAGGCAGAGCTTAATAAAGACATCAACATTCAAGTAAACAGGCAGTTGGTTAAAAACAAAATAGCGCAAATGTTTGGCAACGCCTTAGCCAATGAATATGTAAGACAAATAGAAGCTCATGAAATTTACATTCATGATGAAACTTCATTAAAACCTTATTGCACCTCTATTAGCATGTATCCGTTTTTATTTGATGGCCTAACAAAGCTAGGGGGCGAAAGCAAAGCACCACAACATCTAGAAAGTTTTTGTGGGGAGTTTGTAAACCTCGTTTTTGCAGTGAGCTCTCAATTTGCTGGAGCTTTGGCCACAGTGGAATTCTTACTTTACTTTGATTTTTTTGCTCGAAAAGACTATGGTGACGATTATCTTAACACCCATAACAAAACGATAGAGAACCACCTACAACATGTGGTGTACGCCATTAACCAACCTGCTGCTGCGCGAGGATATCAATCGGTTTTTTGGAACATTTCTTTATATGATGAAGCATATTTTGACAGTTTGTTTGGTTCGTTTGTTTTTCCTGATATGAGTAAACCAAAAATAAACAGCTTAAATAAGTTACAACATTTTTTCATGACATGGTTTAATGCAGAACGTGAAAAAGCTGTGCTCACATTCCCCGTAGTAACAGCAGCCATGCTGGTTAAAGACGGCAAACCCGTAGATATTAAATTTGCAGATATGTGTGCTACCGAATTAAGTGAGGGTAACTCCTTTTTTATCTACCAATCTGAAAGCGCCGATAGTTTAGCTTCATGTTGTAGATTGAGAAATGAAATTAGCGATAACACGTTTAGCTATTCACTCGGCGCAGGAGGGGTTTCCACTGGCTCTATTAATGTTATTACATTAAACATGAACCGTTTGATACAAAAGGGGCATGATTTAAAAACAGAAATAAATAAGATCCAAAAGTACCAAGTCGTTTACAGAAAGTTAATTGAAGAATACAAAGATGCAGGCATGCTGCCCGTTTACGATGCCGGTTTTATTGCTTTAGACAAACAGTTTTTAACTATTGGAATAAATGGCATGGTTGAGGCTGCCGAGAGTTTGGGTATAAAAGTTGGAAACAACGCAACGTACAAGGCATTTGTTTCCAGCAACCTAAAGATCATTTTCGAAGCCAACAAAGAGGCTAAAAAAGAATTTGGTTATTTATTCAATACAGAGTTTGTTCCTGCCGAAAATTTAGGTGTTAAAAACGCCAAATGGGATAGAGAAGATGGCTTATTTGTGCCACGTGATTGCTATAACTCTTATTTCTACCCTGTTGAAGATACCTCTATTAATACCTTAGATAAGATTGTTCTGCATGGCGACGAAATTATCAAATATTTAGATGGTGGTTCGGCACTTCATTTAAACTTAGAAGAAGCCCCAAATAAAGAAGGTTTTTTAAAATTAATGAACGCTACGGCTCGGGCCGGTTGTAATTATTTTTGTTTTAACATCAAAATCACTATCTGTAACGCATGTGAAAATATTGATAAAAAAACACTTCAAAAATGCAGTAAATGCGACTCTAAAAATGTGGATTATGGCACCAGAGTGATTGGTTATTTAAAACGTGTTTCCAACTTTAGTTCTGCTAGACAACAGGAACACGACTTAAGGTTCTATCATGTTCAGGAGCCAACGGGTTTAAAAACAAAAAACATTAAAGAACACCTATTAAATTAAAAATAGCTAATACATGCTCCCTAAATCTTAAAGAAACCATGAAAAAAAACCTTTCCAATATGATGTGTTTGGATCTTTATCTTTCTTCTTTAAATACAGAAGAATACAAAGCTATTAAACATGACATAATACACGAAGACACCAAAATAATGCCCTTATTATGTTGGGATGTTTTTAGCCAAAATTACTTTAAAACCCTAAAACAATTAAAAAGAAAACAAGATATTGTTAAAGTAAAGGCACTTGCTAAAAAATTGAATTGGAGCAATAATATGGATACCATTTTTGAAGATAAAGCTTTTGAAGCTATCATTATCACAGATTTAAACCAGTCAATTCTCTGGACAAACGATGGCTTTACAGAAATGACAGGATATTCTAAAAGCTATGCACTGCATAAAAAACCCAACTTTTTACAAGGAGAAAAATCATCGGCTGATGCTAAACAAAAAATCAGGAATGGGCTAAAAGACATAAAACCTTTTACGGCTATTATCACAAATTACAAAAAAAACAAAACGTCTTATCAATGCGAAGTAACTATTTTTCCTTTGTTCAACACAAAAACAACACACTTTATAGCTTTAGAGAGGCAAGTGGTGTAGTGGTATAAAGGATTTCTCTTATTGAAAAAAATATTTTCAGAATAAAACTATATTACACCAATTACTATCAGGTTAATCTAGATTTTGAAATACTTTTCTTTTTTGTGTAAAAAACAGTAAACATAAAGCAAGCGTTATATTAAGCTTGCTTTATGTTTTATCATTGTTAAATGTTGTAACTTAAAAAATTTAACACACTTAATAGTGTTGCTTAGCACTAGCACTCAATTTCCTAATCCAAATCTTAAATGGAATTGGAAATAAATAGCCATTTTTTTGTCTTTAATATTTTCAAAATTTATAAACAAATCAGAACTTCTAACATAAAAATCCCTTTCTATATTGGCCACACCAAGACCTAACACCACTTCATAAAGGCCATTATGTATTGGAAACATTTGACTGCCTATTTGCAAGGCTAGCCCCTCTTTGGTTTTAGTATCAAACACCTCTTTTCCCATCTTGACGGTTAAATCATCGTAGCTTCTCGTAGTGGTTTTTGTAAATACCTGCACCCCTACAAACCATCCTTCCAAAGCATTTGTAAGTCTTGAAGGATAATACTTTACAGCCATTCGGAATGCGTTATCAGTTTCAGGAGATTTATCCAAGTCTTCATTATCCAACTGATTAAAAAAATTGTCATTAGAAAAATAAGCATAAGTAATGGCTGCGGAACCTTCTAAACTCAATTTTTTAGCTATTCGATACTCAAAAATCAAGGGGAATTCTTGAGAAATAACAGATGTTAAATCTGATTTAATAGCCCATCGATATGCGTTATCTAAATAGTCTTTATCAGACTGATTGGCGTTATAGACTTGTATTTTAGTCTTCCCAAGATTAGTTTCATCGGGCACTTGCGCTAGACATAATACGCTAAAAAGCAGACAAACAAAAAGTAAAGTAGGTTTTTTCAAAATATTTAAATTTCAAGTGCGAAAATAAGTTATTTTTGCGCACAAAAACCTACAAAACATGAACTATTTAAACTTAATGCTGATATGTATTTGTTCTAGCGCATTTTCCCAAAATGTAAGCTTGAACTGGTCTGATAAAATAAAAACAAATGGGCATGAAGCAATTGCAGGAGCTTATAATGAAACGTATTATACTCGAAACATTACAAAAGATAAAAATCTAGTATTCAAAATTTTTGATGGCCAAGCCCATTTTAAAAAAGAAGCGAACGCTAATTTCGGTCTTGGAAAAATGGAATATAAATACTTAGGAAACCATTTTTTAGAAAAAAAAATAATTCACTTTTTAGCCGAAACCCAACGGAAAAAAAATAAAATTTATATTTATGCAGCACAAACCGATGTAAATTTTGAGTCTGTAGAAGAAACTTTGGTCCTGAATGAACTAAATTATAAAAATTTATCACGCGACGGTATTTCATTCACTCCAGACTCCAGTAAGGTAGTTGTTTGGGCTGAATTATATGGGAAGAATAAAAATCATGCCAATACAATTCGCTATAAAGTTTTTGATGCGCAGCTCCACAACATTTTGGAAGACAAAACGGTTGTTTTAACTAAAGCCTCTAAAAACATGCATGTAAAAAGCTGCTTACTAGACAACTACTTAAACCTTTATGTGATTTCTGAAATCACCAAACCTAAAAAAGAACAAAAAAAGACAGAAGCTAATACCTATGGAAATGTCACTGTGTTTGCAAATAATGGAGAAGTTAAAGAGATTGCTTATGCATTTAAAAGCAAAACCGTAAATGCATTCTTCTCCCTAACAAAGGACAATAACTTTTTGTCAACTGGTTTTTTATCTCCCATAATAAAAGGCTTTTTAAAGAGCAAAAAAGGAGAACTGGTTTCAGATGAATTGTTTATGATGAAATACGATTGCAAAACATTATTAGAAACGGAAAACAAAGTTATTAGTGTTAATGATCTATATCCTGAGAACGTTATTAAGGAATCAGAATACGTTCCTTATAAGGTTCAAAACGTGTTTGAACTTAAAGACGGCACCATTTCCATTGTAGCAGAACAATATAAATCTGTTTACCATTCTGGACATCGAGGGGCTGGGTATTTCGTTTATTTTCATTGCGATATAGCCGTTATCCATCTGGATAAAAATCTTGAAGTAAAGTCATTGGTGAAAATGCCCAAATATCAAAAGGATGCTAGAAACCCTTCTTTGATGAGCACGAGCTTTAAAGATAAAATCTACATCATCTACGAAGATAAAACTAAAAACGAGCATATTAATTCCGATAAGGAGATAAAAAAAAGTACAGCAGGTTTTCTAACAAGAGATTCTGATAAATCCCTATTTTTAATAACAGTGAACAATAAGGGCGAAATGAAAAAAAACATCTTATTTTCTTATGACCAAAGCAACATTCGGCCAGATTTTAGTAAAAGTGCCGTTATTAAAGATGGTGAAATTATGCTTAACGCTACAGATTATTTGGGAATCTTAAGGATAAATTCAATATAAATATTATACATGATAAAAGCACCTTATCTTGATTTTTAATGTTAATTTTTATATGAAAGCAAAAAAGCAAGCTAAATAAAACTTGCTTTTTTTATGGTATATAGTGTTGTATTAAGTGCCTCTTTCGCATATTCCTAACATGAAAAGAAACGCAGTAATTAGTGTTTATATATTTCATTTTCTTATAAAAAAAAAGTCTGCAAGAGCAGACTTTTCAAGTTAAAGTGGGGAGAGCAGGATTCGAACCTGCGAAGACGTAGTCAGCAGATTTACAGTCTGCCCTCGTTGGCCGCTTGAGTATCTCCCCAAAACCGATCGCAAATATATTATAGTTTACCAATTATACAAAAATAAAAACAAGTTATTTTAAAATTGATTTTACAACTTAGAGCCTAAAGCCTGTAATGGCGTCCAATATGCCTTAAAACAAGTGTTTTTTTAACACAAATATTTATAAAAATAGCACTTAAAATAACAGAGCTACAGCCTACCTTCTAGACCTGCCGCCGCCATCCCTGCCCTGGTTCATGTTCTGCAACTCCTCAATTTTCTTTTTGCTAATGTTTTCAAATTCTGCTCTGGTCACTTTTTTTCCTTTTGAGGGTGCCATTATTTCTTCTTTTACCTCTGGATTCAAAACAATTTTTGAACACAAAATAGTTGTTTTATCTGCATTTATCTCTAAAATGAGACCTGGCAAGCCCCAATAATCATCTGGCCCTTGATTAACAGGGATTTGTGGCGTAAACCAAGCAGTAACAATTACCTGCTTTATCTCTGTCTCTTCGTCTGTTTCTTTTTCTCCTGCCTTAGGGGAATCATTCCCTCTAGCCCCTCTAAAACGGCTAGTATTAGAAACTTCCGCCTCTTTAACAGTAGTCGCTTTAAAGCATAAATATTCACCAATTTGTTTAGACTCATTCTCCATTTTCCATTCAAATTTTGGCAGCGTGTCTTTTATCAAAAATTGTTTCCCAAAAAGGTCAACGTTCTTTAACAGCGCTAAGTCCTTTATGTTCTTATATTGAGGCCCTCCATTAATACCATGCATCATCCCCCTAAAACGACCTGACCTGGCACTTTGGGCTTCTATATGGTCCTCTTCTTTATACAAAGATTCTGACCGATTGAATGTTAACAAATAGTTTTTCTCAAACATACGTTTCATATGCCCTGCTATTCGCTGTTTCTGTTCCTCACTCATTTCTCTACCTTCAAAATCACTCATATCTACAGTTGTTTTGGACTCATAATAAGCCCTGCCTTGAAAATCTTGAGCCAAAAGCCTATTTGTAAATATTAGAGAAAAAGCTATAAAAAAAGTAATCGCGTTTAAATTCATAAGTAATTCATTTAATTCTAAGCTTGTGTTAGACTTTTAAACGGATGATTAGTTTAACGGTTACATGTTAAAATCCCTATCATCTTAACTTTAAAGCCATACTTTTATTTATAAGCTTTAATTGGTTTGATTTTTGTACTTTTCGAAATACAATGAAGGTTTTAAAATACATCATATTTCTAATTGCACTTTCGGTCTCTTCTCAAGAATCCGTCAGCGCTATTTTTATAAATAAAACAGATTTAATAAATAAAACCATTGCTGACATCGATAATTTCGGTTCTTTATATACTATTGATGATGTTGTTTTATCAAAAAAAAGTCCAGATAAAAATACAATAACTTATAGTAATGTGCAATTAAGCGACATATCTTCTGCCAATGCTTTTAACCCTTTACAAATTCATGTGTTTTACAAAAACTTCAATACTGCTGTTATATTAGACAATAGGCTTTCAGAAGTTTTTAGAATAGATTTCAACTCCATACAGCCTTATAGGAATGTGGCTTTTATTTCTACAGGACACGACAACACGTTATGGTTGCTCAATCAAGACACCAAACAATTAGAGCTTTATGATTATAAGCGTAACGCGACCCGAGTAACAACTTTGCCAGTTCAAGGTCAAATAATAGACATGACAAGCAATTACAATTATTGCTATTTACTTACTGAAAAACACGTGCTTATTTATAACTATTTTGGAAGTCTCATCACAAAAATAGATAACAATGGATTTACATCGCTTTCTGAAAGCAATGAAAATGTGGTTTTAAAAAAAGAAAATGCTTTATTTTTTTTAAAAAAAGACAGCAAAAACATCGTCCCCATAGCACTACCTAATTTGTTAATAAGTGCGTTTTTTGTAACCAATGAAACCTTGTATATTTACGCTTCTGAAATTTTACATCACTTTCAATTAAAAATCGATTAGGATTATGCATATCGCTATTGCTGGAAATATTGGCTCGGGAAAAACTACACTTACAAAATTGCTAGCAAAACATTATCAATGGGAAGCTCAATTGGAAGATGTGGTGGATAATCCGTATTTAGATGATTTTTATACTCAAATGGAACGTTGGAGCTTCAATTTACAGGTTTACTTTTTAAACAGTAGGTTCCGACAAGTACTTCAAATACGGGAAAGCGGAAAAGATATTATTCAAGACCGTACCATTTACGAAGATGCTCATATTTTCGCTCCCAACCTACATGCTATGGGCTTGATGACTAACCGAGATTACGAAAATTATAGATCGCTTTTTGATTTAATGGAATCTTTGGTGCAAGGTCCCGATGTGTTGATTTATTTAAGAAGTTCTATACCCAATCTGGTGTCGCAAATCCATAAACGTGGACGCGAATATGAAAATTCAATAAGCATAGATTACTTAAGTAGATTAAATGAACGCTATGAAGCTTGGGTTCATGGTTATGACAAAGGCAAACTGCTTATTATTGATGTAGACCGTTTAAACTTTGTAGATAATCCTGAAGACTTAGGCAGCGTTATCAATACGATAGATGCAGAAATCAATGGTTTGTTTTAGGAGCTACAAAACCGTGCGCTCTAGCATGTTTAATAGCTGCTTCGGTATTTTCAACTAAAAGCACTGGCACTTTATTGTATGCATGATATAGCCTGTGTGTATTCGCCATTTTAAGAGCATGTTTTACACTACGTAAATAAATGGCAGAAATCCTTTCGGGGTACGCTTCTGCTATTTCCATATAAATAGCGGGATCATGTTCGCCACTATCGCCTATTAAAATGAATTTTAAATCGGGGTAAGCCTTTAAAATATTCATAATCTCTTTTTGCTTTTGAGGCTTTTCATCTTTTGGCCGCCTTCTAAAAAGACTTGGGAAGTTCCTTAATACAATAGGCCCTTTCGGGAAGTTGTTTTTCTTAAGAAAATACTCTAAATACCGGTACAGATTCCATGGACTATGACTGACATAAAAGATAGGGTTTGCTTCATTTCCAGATTTCCCTTGATGGAGCAAATGATAAAACTCTGGCGCCCCTTCTAACGGTAAGCGCTTCCCCGCCGAAGTTAAAAGGGTATTGATAACAACGCGCCACTTTAAAAGCGACACAATACCAGTGTGCAAAATAGTGTCGTCTATATCGCTAATAACACCAAAAGAAGCTTTTTTTGAAGGGATAAGCATTTCGCCTGGAAACCGATTTTCCAATTGTATTAAATGTTTGAGTGTATTTTGTTTATAGGACACTTCAAACACCACCCATCCCTCCTCATTGGCATAATCGCTAATATTGGCAACGGTTTCATCTAAAATAAAGTAGCCTTTATGATCTGTTTTTGTGCACAAAAACCTATCTGGCCCTATCTTTACAACAAGTTCTGAATTTCGAACCTCATCGGTTTCAAAACGTTTCCAAGCATTAAAAAGCAGTTTAAAAAAGCCCTTTTGCTCCAAATCAATATTTTCGTCTTCTATAGCCCTACCCCTTGCATAAAAATGGGTAGACGTCCCGTAGGTTTGAAATACCATTATTTGTAGCGGATCCTTTTTAAACATAGTGCCTTTTTATATGAGGGATAAAAATAAAAAAAACTACATCAAAACATGATGTAGTCTCCTTAAATATAGCTTAGTTATTTTGGTTAGTTAGCTATTTTTTTCTTTTTTTAATTCTGAAATTTTTTGCTTTACCTCTTCCAAAGTCCCTTCTAATACAAAATTTTCATTTATGATGACACCATCTTTTACGGAAGACTTTGCTACAATAGCCTTTGCATTATAGACGTCTTCTGAAGCCATTTCAACTTGAAATTGTGCTTCTATATTTTGAACAGTCGAAACGATTTCTGTTTCTGTAACCTTATCCTCGATATAATTTGCAATATCCACAGTTTTCATGGCAATACTTGGTGCAATTACCAAAGCCACAACCGACATCAATTTTAATAGAATATTTAATGATGGACCAGAAGTATCTTTAAAAGGATCTCCAACAGTATCGCCTACTACGGCAGCCTTATGCGCTTCCGTTCCCTTCTTACCCTGTTCTTCAATTGTTTTTTTAGCATTATCCCAGGCACCACCAGCATTCGATTGGAAAATAGCCATAAGTACTCCGCACGTTGTTACTCCTGCCAGCAATCCACCTAACATTTCGGCCCCACCAATAAATCCAACAGCTACAGGCACCACAATGGCCAATAAGCCCGGCAGTACCATTTCCCTAATAGACGCTTTTGTAGAAATATCGATACATTTACTATAATCGGCCACCCCATCTGCATCATCAAATATTTTTCTGTCTTCCGCAGATGCTTTTGTCATGTCCGAATCATACTTACGCATCACGCCTAATGCCGCTTTTAATTCTGGAATATCCCTAAATTGACGACGAACCTCTTCTATCATGGCCATGGCAGCACGGCCTACAGCATTCATAGACAAGGCCGAAAATACAAAGGGCAACATTCCTCCTACTAATAACCCAGCCATAATTTGTGGTTGAGACACATCAATAGAAACAACATTAGCTGTTTTCATAAAAGCCGCAAACAAGGCTAATGCTGTTAATGCAGCAGATGCAATAGCAAAACCTTTACCAACAGCCGCCGTAGTATTACCAACAGCATCTAATTTATCCGTACGTTCACGAACTTCTTTTGGCAATTCAGCCATTTCAGCAATACCACCAGCATTATCACAGATAGGACCGTAAGCATCAACTGCTAATTGAATCCCTGTGTTTGCCAACATTCCAACAGCAGCAATAGCGATTCCGTATAAACCTGCAAAATGATGCGATACGATAATGGCCGCCGCTATTAAAAGAATAGGAACCATAGTAGACATCATCCCCACACCTAAACCAGCAATGATATTTGTAGCTGCTCCTGTTTCAGATTGCTTTACAATAGACATAACCGGTTTTTTACCTGTAGCCGTATAATATTCTGTTATTTTACCAACACCCAAACCAGCGACCAAACCAGCAATTGTTGCCCAGAACACACCCATCGCTCCAAAAGGCAAGCCTTCCACAGCCTCTGGAATTAAGGACGTAATTATGAAATAAGACGCTACAACCATTAAACCTGCAGAACCAAACTCCCCAATATTTAATGCGGTTTGTGGATTCCCCCCATCTTTAACTTTTACAAAAAAGGTTCCTAAGATAGACATTACAATACCTACAGCCCCAAGAACCAAAGGTAAATATACAGCGCCTAAACCATCAAAGTTAGGGGTTAAAATAAAAGCTCCTAACACCATAGTTCCTATAATAGACCCTACATACGATTCGAATAAATCGGCTCCCATACCCGCAACGTCTCCAACATTATCACCCACATTATCTGCAATAGTTGCAGGGTTTAAGGGGTGGTCTTCAGGAATACCCGCTTCAACTTTACCAACTAAATCGGCACCTACATCGGCAGCTTTTGTATAAATACCACCACCAACACGTGCAAATAGCGCAATAGAAGATGCTCCTAAAGAAAACCCTGAAAGTACATTTAATACCATCGCTAAATTTTCAGCACCAGGCCATAAATTTTGATATACCATAAATAGGCCACTCAACCCTAAAATACCCAAACCTACAACACCTAAGCCCATTACGGCGCCACCAGCGAAAGCAACTTCTAAGGCTCTACCTAACGAAGTTTTTGCGGCTTCGGTAGTTCTAACATTAGCTTTCGTGGCAACTTTCATACCGATAAAGCCAGCAAGAGCAGAACAAATGGCACCCACAATAAATGAAATAGCTACCATCCAATGTGATATGGGCATATTTGTTTCTGGATCTAATTGATTAAATTCTGAACTTCCTTTAAAGAAAAGCAGGACAGCCACTGCAATTACAAAAACCGATAACACTTTATATTCTGCTTTTAAAAATGCCATAGCGCCGTCGGCAATATTTTTGGCGATTCTAATCATTTTTTCCGTACCCTGTTCTTGTTTGGTTACCCAAGAACTTTTAATAAACACGAAAATAAGTGCCAAAACCCCAAAGAGCGGTAAACCTTGAATTATTAAATCCATTTTTTTTAGTTAGTTTAAATTAGTAATTCATAATAATAGGGCCAAAAATACGGAAATCCATTAAATAAAAAAAGTTAACAACTAATTAAGAATGTTTTTAAATTTACATTATTCTAAAGTCTAAATACGGCCGTAATTTTGAAATAAAAACCAACACAAACACCACATAAACAGATAGTTATCACATGTTTTTGTTTTAAAAAACAGATTAAAATTACATTTATATCTTTTAATATGAATTAAAACCTAACAATGGTCAGCCGTGTTTTAAAAAAAAATAATTATGTAGAAAGGAGTACCAAATATTAGCTCAATTTAAGACGCTATATCCAGGGTTAAAAACACAAAACAAGAGATAAAAACTTACATTTACATGAACTCAACACTAAATTATTAATTATAGATGAAAACGAAACCCACAACTTCTTTTTCTATCTTTGCAAAAAAAATCACAACACGAAATATATCATGAGCTCTAAACTTATAGCCCCCTCAATTTTAGCGGCAGATTTTGCCAACCTTCAACGCGATATAGAGATGGTAAACCAAAGTGAAGCCGATTGGTTTCATATTGATATTATGGACGGTGTGTTTGTTCCTAATATATCTTTTGGAATGCCCGTTTTACAAGCCATTACGAAGCATGCTAAAAAAACTATAGATACGCATTTAATGATTGTTGATCCCGATCGCTACATTAAAACATTTGCAGAACTGGGCAGTGATATATTAACGGTGCACTATGAAGCCTGTACGCATTTACATAGAACACTTCAAGCCATAAAAACTGAAGGCATGAAAGCTGGTGTTGCTTTAAACCCACACACCAACATCCATGTACTTGAAGACATTATTAATGATATTGATTTAGTATGCATCATGAGTGTAAACCCTGGTTTTGGCGGACAAAGCTTTATTGAAAACACATATACCAAAATTAAACAACTTAAAGCTTTAATAGAACGTAAAGGCGCTACAACCCAAATAGAAATTGATGGCGGTGTAACCAGTAAAAATGCCCAAGCCCTTACGGAAGCAGGCGCTGACATATTGGTAGCTGGAAGTTTTGTTTTTAAAAGCACCAATCCTCACAACACTATTAAAGATTTAAAAACTATTGCCAATTCATAATATTTAAGTCTATTCGTTTTTTAAAATTTTTGCCATTAACGTTAAAACAATTTATCAATAATTAAATATTGAATTTTTTATCAACACAGCTACCCTATGCTTCTAACTTTTTTCTATCTTCGCATTTCAAATTAATACCATGAGTTTAACACAAAATATCATGACCGCTTTAAAAGACGCCATGAAAGCTAAAGACCAAACGGCCTTAACAGCTTTACGAGCAGTAAAGTCTGCTATTTTACTGGCTCAAACGGAAAGTGGCGCTAAAGTCGAATTGAGTGAAGACCAAGAACTGAAAATTCTTCAAAAGCAAGTAAAACAGCGTAAAGACAGTGCTGCCATATACTTAGAACAAGGACGTGAAGACCTAGCTGCTCCTGAATTGGCTGAAGCTGAAGTTATAGCTCAGTTTTTACCAGAAGCCTTAAGTGATGAAGACATTGAAAAAGAAGTGGTTGCCACTATAGAACAAGTAGGTGCTGAAGGCATGAAAGATATGGGCAAAGTTATGGGCATTGTAAACCAAAAACTTGCTGGTCGGGCTGATGGCAAAACCATTTCAAATATTGTAAAAAATAAATTATCTTAACATAACAAATAAATTCCTCCCCAATAGTTATTGGGTTTTATAGGAGTAAGGCTGCGTAGTTCAATTGGATAGAATATCAGATTTCGGCTCTGAGGGTTGGGGGTTCGAATCCCTTCGCGGTCACAAATGAATAAAAAGAGCTGTTCCGAATTAAGTTTAATTAATTCGGAACAGCTCTTTTTATTTTTAACAGTAATATTTAATAAGGTATAATTTTCATAATTCACCTTTACCATCCTTACAACACATAAAAACCAAGCAAACACTAGAGTTTACTTGGTTTTTTAAATTTTTTAAAGGAATATATTTTTACCACTCAAGACAATCAAGCGTCTTTATAGGCACTTTCAGAAGTAAATAATCACTTGCATATCAATCAAATAAGTTGTATTTTAGATAAAACAAAACCCCGATAACGAGCCGAACACTCAAAAAACGGGGTT
>NZ_JBHMFC010000036.1:0-2745 GCF_042427585.1 Mariniflexile ostreae
GTATTCATCCGAGCAACTACGTCTTTTATGACATGATCTGGCTTTTTACCTTTGGTGGCATAAACTATATGTATTATGACAAAAAAGGAGAATGATTTGTGGATGCGTAAATTGGTAAAGGAGTTTCTGGACTCTGGTCGGAGTCAAAAAGAGTTTGCCTCTGCCCATGGGATCAAGGAAGGCAAACTTCATTATTGGCGATCAAAATTATCGCGGCCTGTGGATGTAACGGCCGATAAAGGTCCTTCGCATTTCGTTCCTATCGAAGTCGTCCCTGTCCAGGATGGCAGAACCATTTTGATCCGTTGCAAAAACGGGATCGAGATCGAAATCCCAGTATAGATGTTCGCACTTGGTACTTCGCACCGGTTCCAACTCTACAGCCTCCCCACCGATATGCGAAAAAGCTTCGATAGCCTGAGTGGACTTGTCATCAACGATCTGGACCAGAGCCCTGATGACGGTACGGTATATATCTTTATCAACAAGGTCCGCAACAAGGCAAAGTTGTTGCACTGGCAATCGGGAGGGTTTATGCTGTACTACAAAAGGCTGGAATCCGGCACTTTTGAACTTCCCGATTACGATGGATCAGTCGGCAGTCTACGGCTGGATTACGCTCAATTGGTCCTGCTCATCGATGGGATCTCCATTACCAATATAACCAGGAGAAAACGTTACGAAAAAACGTGATATTAGGTTGTTTTTTAACAGGGCAATTTTTATCTTAGCCCTGCTATGACCTATCAAGAGCTGCTTGTCGAGAACCGGGACCTTCAAAAAAAGGAGAAGGCCTCCACGGCCAGAATAGTTTCCTTGGAACATCAACTGGCACAGCTCTACAAACTCATAAGTGGATTCAAATCCGAGAGTTTCATATCCCAAGCTGTGGTCGACCAGTTATCGCTCTTTTCAGGGGATGATTCCCCAGAAACCGTAGAAGAGACCCCGCAAGAGACCATTACCTATTCCAGGGACAAGAAAAAACACAATGGGCGCAATGCACTGCCCGAACATCTGCCGGTCAGGGAAATCACCATCGAGCCCGAAGAGGATACCACGGGACTGAAGAAGATCGGGGAAGAGGTCACCGAGACCTTGGAATACACTCCCGCAAGCCTTATCAGAAGAAGGACGATCCGGCCCAAGTATGCCAAAGCGGATGGGGAGGGCGTACTGATCGCGGCACTTCCTACCCGTCCCATCGACAAATCGATAGCCGAGGCCTGTTTACTGGCACACATCCTGGTGGGCAAATATATCGATCACCTTCCGTTCTACCGGCAGATCCAAATGTTCAAACGGGACTTTGGATGGGAACCCGCACAGAGCACCATGAGCGACTGGATGGCCAGTTGTTGCCAGTTGCTGGAACCGCTCTACAATACACTGAAACAAAAAATACTGGCCTCCGATTATATCCAGGCCGATGAGAGTCCGATCAAGGTGTTGGATTCCGATAAAAAAGGCAGTACACATCAGGGGTATCAATGGGTCTATCACGATCCCGTTCAAAGACTGGTGCTTTTTAATTACCGAAAAGGCCGTGGGCAGCACGGACCCAAAGAATTGCTTGCAGGCTACAGTGGGTATCTGCAATGCGATGGCTATACCGTGTACAATAAGATAGGCGCCGACCCCAAGATCGCCCTTGCGGGATGTCTGGCACATGCCAGGCGCAAGTTCCACGATGCGCTGGACAGTGATAAAAAACAAGCGGAAAAAGCATTGGCCATCTTTAGGGATATCTATTTGGAAGAACGTAAGATCAAAGAGGAGGCCCAAGATGATCTTGAAGCCCTAAAAACACAACGAGACATAAGGATCAAGCCGCTATTGGTACAGATCAAAACGTGGATCGAAGAGCAACAATTCAGAGTGCTGCCGCAAAGTCCCATCGGCAAGGCGATGACCTACTTCATCAATCAATACCCAAAACTGGAGGCCATCTTTGAGGATGGACGCATCGAACTGGACAATAACCTGATCGAAAATGCCATCCGCCCCATGGCCATAGGCAGAAAAAACTTCTTATTCTGTGGATCACATAAAGCGGCACAAAATGCCGCCATGCTCTATTCTTTCTTCGGTAGCTGCAAGATGCAGGGCGTCAATCCCCGGGAATGGCTAAAGGAGACCCTCGGGCGGATCCCAGATCATAGCATACAAAAACTCGAAGAACTCCTGCCCGGATATTAAAAACAGAACATATGACCAAAGAACAGCTAAAGGAAAAGGAAAAACAACTATTGGAAATAACGGGGGCCTTCTGCGCGCAGAAACTCAATGATGAATACTTCGTACTCTGTGAAAAACTCATCAAAAAGATGGGTAGAAAAAGAGACGTCCCGTTCACAAGGGGAAAATTAGAGATATGGGCGGCAGCTGTGGTCCATGCCATAGGGTCGATAAATTTTTTGTTCGACAGATCCTTCAAGCCGTATATAAGTTCCAAAGAGATGAACGAATACTTCGGGACCAAGGGGGCTACGGTCTCGAACAAGGCCCGGATCATAAAGAATATGTTCGATCTATGGTATTATAGCCCTGAATTTTCTACCGGTGCCATGCAGGAGAACAGTCCTTTTAACAACATGGTAATGGTCGATGGACTGATATTGCCCCTGGACAACCTTCCAGAACATATGCAACAAATAGTGCTTCAAGCAAGGGCAGAAGGCAAGGATATTGAATTCACTACGAAATATGAAGACCAATAGCTAATGTAGTTGCCCGGACGGATAC
>NZ_JBHMFC010000037.1:0-48101 GCF_042427585.1 Mariniflexile ostreae
TTATGAGTGAGTTTTAAAAAAAACTTAAAGACTATCAAAAAAAGCAAAGAACCCACCTAATTCTTTGCTTTTTTTTATTGTTATTAATCCATTAAGCCTTACTTATGAAAGTGCCTTTATAAAACAGTAGTCCCATTAAACCTGTGCATTACCTACACACTAATGGATTAGCTTTTTACGAAATAATGGTTTACCAAAGGTGTTATTTTACACCTACTAAATAAAACATCATACTGTTAGCAGAAGCTAAAAACATCTTAACATGATCATCTGGCTCCATTAGACCTTATTGATGGTAGGCTACATTATGCGCCAAAGCATTGCCACAAGTTCCACAGCTACCAGCAGTTCCTGATCCTCCAGAACATCCTTTTCCACAGGTATAATGCCATTCTCCAGCGGCATTCTGACTTGGTTCTGCAGACGCATTAGGAGGAGCGGCGGGAGGAAAAGCAAAAGGAGCATTAGATTGCGTGTTATTAACTGTACCATGATAAGCTTGGTTATGAACCATAATGCCCCCACAAGTCACACAGCTTACGTTTGCCGAACCAGCACCTCCAGCACAACCTTTTATACAGGTGTAATGCCAAATACCTTCTGCATTTTGTGAAGCCTCAGTAAGAGTAGGCACAGGTGATTTTTGAACTTCCTTTTGAGCTTCTTTTTTAGATGTACTGGTTTTTTCTTTACAAGAATATAGGCCAATTAGGGCGCTAAAAAGTAGTATTGAAAAAATTTTAAAGTATTTCATAGTCGTATTTGTTTTAAAAATCGAAATATACAAAAAGGATTATCAATTGTTATTTTTTTCGATTGGATAGTATGTTAAATTATATTATTTCATAATAATAAACATATAGCTTTTTATTATGATAAGAACAAAACAGGTTCTATTGGACAGTTACATGAATAATACGCTTTCTTATAGTTTTAAATAAAGAAAATAATAATTAAATCTAATCTTTCTGTAACCCCTGCACAACCAGAAAACATAGTATTGAATTTACAAATGCAACACCATTGTTACTAGTATAAAAACATCTACTTTTCATTATAACACATCAGTATGGATGAGTTTGATTTAATATTTCTCTTCGTCTAGTTGAAGCACTTGATTTTTCCTATATTTTAAAATATCCATATACAGCAGAGCCTCTTTATTTTTATAATCTGTATACGATTTTGCTGCAAACACCATAGCGGTATCTAAATCACCATTAATTTCGTTAATGATGGCCATATTATAACACGCTCGGCCAGCGATTTTGGGGTTAGGGTTATTTAACTCCTTCGCCCAAAGTTCTGAAGCACCATCCCAATCTCCTGTCTGAGCTCTACGTTGAGCGACTTCAAAATTAGAACCACCCTTTACGTAGTATTTACGAGTAACCTGTCGTGTTAAAGCGCTAACGTTAAGTCCATATGTAGCACCAAGTTTATGGCTAGACTGAATAACAGCTTCCTTTCTTCCAGCTATAGTCTCCACAGCCTTAAAGGGATTGATCCCCTCCCCCACAGAAACGATATAATCGTTATACGAGGCTTCATCCAAAATATACTTTGTATAAGGGTCATATACCCTCCAACCATTAACCAAAGCCGTTCGGATTGTAATTTTATGGCCAGGAACATTTGCCTTAATCCCTAAAGGATTTGGAATAGGAACCATTTTTTGTTCATATTGGATTGTCGCATTTGTATCATAATATTCTAAAGAAAAAATAACATCCACTTGGTTTGCCTTACAAATATTATCGATTTCATCCCAACTCAATTGTGCAGGAAACACACCTAATCCTTTTCCAATAGATTCTAAACTATCAATATGTGTTACAGACGCAAAACGACCATTACGTTGTAATTCTGCTTTAAGCCCGTTTAAAGCGGCATTTGCCCCAAGTTGATCCAACATAAGCCCTTCTAAAGACAGGATTTTATCAATTTTATCAAGTGATTTATTAGCCTCTTCCGGAATACTGCGGTTAATAATACCTATTCGAGAAACATGGGAGGAAATCGGGATTTTTGCAGGCTCCTTTACCCCCATAGTCAATTGACTGGTAGCACTACAAGCGCTTAAAACGATACATATTCCTAAAGAAAAGACTATACGGGTTACGTTTTTCATGATACTTTTATTTTATTTGGCTCAAGAGCTATATAATGATATAGAATGCCTACACGAGAGCCATCAAATATAAGATATATATTACATCCATATAAATATTATCTTGAGCTATTTTTACCAACAGCCATCATTTTAGATCATTTTCTAATAACCCTCCATTTTTCGATCTTTCTAGATTCGAAATAGATTGTATTTTAAGGGCTCAAACCCAAATCATAAGCTACAAGATATGTATGTTAACAAAATCCAGAAAACATATACACCACAGGCCAAGCCCTAGACAGAAAGTTTTTCTATGATTTTTATCATGGTTTATAAGGGTTTAGAATTCTAATTTTAAGGGCAGCTAAATTAAACCACAAACGCCATGATAGAAAAAGCGCCCATTTCAACGATAATGACAGCAAATGTTGTCACTCTTAAAAAGGGTGACAGCCTTACGCAAGCAGAACAGTTATTTAAACAGCACCGTATAAGACATATTCCTGTTGTGGAAAACGATACGATTATAGGCATGCTTAGCTATACGGATTTATTACGCATAAGTTTTGCCGATGCTGTTGGTATAGACGACCACGATGTAGAAGCTATGGTGTACAACATGTTTACCATAGAACAGGTAATGAAAAGCAGCTTGGTTTGGGTATCGCCTTCAAACTCTATTAAAAAAGTTGCTAAAATCTTAGCAGAAAAAGAGTTTCATGCTTTACCTGTTGTGCATCAGAATAAATTGGTAGGCATTGTAACCACCACAGATTTAATTAAATATTTATTAAAACAATTTTGATGGCCTTTTAAATATAATCTATGTTTTTAAAACACTATAATAATTGACACAATACATGTAGAGAACACAGGAAGCCATAAATATATAGCTTGTGAATATTATAAAAAAAAAGGATACCGCTGAAATTTCAGTGATATCCTTTTAATATTTTTATAGGTTTAAAAACTAGAAGCCTTCTCTTGTCATTTTAGACACTGTACAAAAAACAGTATGAGGTTAGTTTTATATGTAATACAAAACATAGTACCTAATCTACATTATCATGTAAAAACGAATTATTACGTCTCACCTGTACATCGTCATTATCATCTAGGCCCACACTGGTTCTAGACATATCATTCTCAGAAGAATGCCGGGCTTCATTTAAATTAACACCTTGACGTTTATAGGCTGGTACTTTTTCTATATCATCAATTTTAGCATTATTAAACTTATAATTAAAGTCCTTCATTTTACGCCTGCGTTCTGCAGCACGCTCTTTCAACAATTCTGAAATAGGCGTATGTAAAGGATCGACATCATCAAAAGCGACCTCATCCTTTTCTTCTTTCCTAAGGGTTTTCTTCTCAAAAACAATATCCTCTTCTACGTGCTCAAACGAAGCCTTTTTTCCAAGGGCTTGCTTCTTATTAATAGAAGATTCCACTTCAGCATAATCATCTAGAACATAACGTACATCCCCTTTTTCATTCGATTCTGTAACAGTTATAAGTTCTACTGGATCCTTAACCGAAATATTTCTTATATCGGCATCAAGATGGTGCGATTTAGGCTTTTCATCTTCTTCGTTATTATGCTTCGTTTCTCTTGTTGTATTTGAAATAGGAAAATCAAAAGTTAAAGTGATTTGTTCATCTTCCCCTATTACATTAGGTGCATCTTCAATTGTAGAAGTCCGTGTTACTGGTTTTATAATAAAATCTTCGTCTTCATCTTCCAATTCTGAGCTTACATCTTCATAAACGACATCTATATTTTTGATAGCTCTTGAGGTAGATACAAAACCAGAGTCTTCCTCTGCCGGAGCTCGAAATGTTTGTTTCTGGATTAAGTTACTTTCAAAATCACTGAGTGTATCGTTGTCAGTATCAAAATCTAAAGTATGCTTAACCACCGGTGCTTCCTTTTTCTTTTCCAATTCAATAGCAGGAGAAATAATCACTGGGTCTTTTTTCTTTACCTTAACGTCATGATCTTCTTCCAAAGAATGTACTACTTTTTTAGTCTCAGTATTCGATATTTCGTCTTGTTGCTCTACATTAAACCCCGTTGCTATAATGGTTACAGCAATAGACTCTTCTAGCGTTTCATCTTCACCAACACCCATAATAATGTTAGCGCCATGTCCCGCTTCGTTTTGAATATGATCATTGATTTCCCCAATTTCATCAATGGTAATTTCATGCGATCCAGAAACGATAAGCAGCAATACGTTTTTGGCTCCTGTAATTTTATTATCATTAAGTAATGGCGAATCCAATGCCTTACGAATGGCCTCTTGTGCACGGTTTTGGCCCGAAGCAATGGCAGACCCCATAATAGCGGTGCCACTACTACTCAATACCGTTTTGGCATCTCGTAAATCAATATTCTGTGTATAGTGGTGTGTTATAACTTCTGCAATACCACGCGCGGCGGTAGACAACACCTCATCCGCTTTAGAAAACCCGGCTTTAAAGCCTAAATTTCCGTAGACTTCACGAAGTTTATTGTTATTAATAACGATAAGAGAATCCACAACGTTTCTTAACTTATCTATACCTTGTTGTGCTTGCTCCACACGTGTTTTGCCTTCAAACTGGAACGGCATGGTTACAATACCTACTGTTAAAATACCTAAATCTTTAGCCATTTTACCTATAATAGGTGCTGCACCGGTACCGGTACCACCGCCCATTCCGGCGGTAATAAAAACCATTTTAGTGTTTGAATCCAACATGCGCGAAATATCTTCTCCGCTTTCCAATGCTGATTGCTCTCCTATATCTGGATTTGCTCCAGCGCCCAATCCTTCTGTTAGGCCGATGCCTAACTGAATTTTGTTGGGAACACCACTGTTTTGTAGGGCTTGGGCGTCTGTGTTACAGATATAAAAATCCACACCTTTGATGCCTTGTTGGAACATGTGATTGATAGCATTGCTACCACCACCTCCAACACCAACAACCTTTATAACATTTGATTGGTTTTTAGGTAAATCAAATGCGATGCTTTCGAATTCTTTTTTGCTGCTCATAAATTCTTTTTTTCAGGGATTTTGTACTTTCTTTTATGTTTATTCAATGGTTGGTTAATATTAAACTTTAAACGCTGCTATTTATTCTGCATTGTCTAAAAAATCTTTGACTCTATCGGTTAATTTATCTAAGAAAGAACGTCTTTCTTTTATTGGTTTTTCTTTTATTTCTTCTAACGGGATTTCTTTTTCCTCTGCTTCTTTGATAGCTTCCTCTTGGCGCAGTTCGATTTTTTTTCTTTCTTGGCGTTTTAAACCTTCTAAAACCAAACCAACAGCCGTTGCATATAAGGGGCTTGTTATGTCCTCATCACTATCGCCTGCCAAATGTTCGTTAGGAAAACCTATTCGCGTATCCATACCCGTTATGTACTCTACTAACTGCTTTAAATGCTTTAATTGTGCTCCACCACCAGTTAAAACAATGCCTGCAATAAGTTTTTTCTTTTGTTCCTCATGCCCATAATTTTTAATTTCGGCATACAATTGTTCCACAATCTCTACCACACGTGCATGTATGATTTTTGAAAGATTTTTGAGGGTAATCTCTTTAGGTTCACGACCACGCAACCCGGGAATAGAAACAATCTCATTGTCTTTATTTTCTCCAGGCCATGCAGAGCCAAATTTTATTTTAAGTAGCTCGGCTTGCTTTTCAATGATAGAGCAACCTTCTTTTATATCTTCGGTAATTACGTTTCCTCCAAAAGGAATCACTGCTGTATGGCGAATGATACCATCTCTAAAAATAGCCAAGTCTGTAGTACCACCTCCTATATCAATTAAAGCTACACCTGCTTCTTTTTCCTCCTGGCTCAAAACCGCATTGGCAGAGGCCAAAGGCTCTAAAGTGATGCCTTCTAAGTTTAAACCAGCACTTTGTATACACCGCCCAACATTCCTAATAGAAGACACTTGCCCAACTACCACGTGGAAATTAGCTTCAAGCCTGCCACCATACATACCAATAGGCTCTTTTATTTCGGCTTGTCCATCTACTTTATATTCTTGAGGTAACACATGGATGATTTCCTCACCAGGCAACATGACCAACTTATGGACTTGATTAATTAATCTATCAATATCATCATCATCTATGACCACCTCCGAATTGGACCTGGTAATATAATCGCTATGTTGTAAACTGCGAATATGTTGTCCGGCTATTCCAACCGTTACACCTTCAATTTTTAAATCAGCCGCCGCTTCTGCTTCTTGAATGGCTTGCTGTATCGACTGAATCGTTTGTGTGATATTGTTAACAACACCACGGTGAACACCTAAACTTTTAGATTTTCCAATACCTAAAATCTCAAGTTTCCCGTATTCGTTTTTACGACCAATCATAGCCACAATTTTTGTGGTTCCTATGTCTAATCCTACTGCTATGTTATGCTCCATGGTTTATCTTTTGGTACATACTACTTGATTATCAAACTGCAAATTAACTTTACTATAATCATTTAATCTTTTATCTTCAAGGTTCTTTTGATAGAACGCTTTTAGGTTATTTATTTTCTTGTCTAAAGATTCAATACTTCCAATTTGTACTAAAAATTGACATTGTCTTAATTTTAAAAACAATACATTATCTATATTTTGATGTATTTCTATTACATTTTTTTTTAAAAACGGATCATTCTCTACTTTTTGAGCTATGGTAAACACGTTTTTTAAATTGTTTTTTTCAATGTAACCGGTAACTAATGGCACTCTAGCGGAATAATTGGTCGATAAAGGCATATCATAACCTTCGTCATCTACATAATAGGACGCATTTGTGCTAATTCTGGCAATAGGTCTTTTTTGTTCAACATCGGCTATAAGTGTCCCATTTACAGAAACATATACCTCCGCTGTTTTTACCAATGGATTAGATTTTAGGGCATTTTCTAATGTATTCAAAGCTAAAGTTTCTTTAGGCATATTTTTAATCTCACCTTGATTTTGTATTAACAATTTACTAACAGTCCCATAGGTAATAAAAAGGTTCTGGTCGCCTTTAAAATTTATAACAACTTCACTTACTTTTCTAGAGGCATTTTTTCCCGAAGCAAATGCAAACAGAAAGACCACTACTACTAGTAGGATCATCATTTTTATGTATGCCCAGTTAATTCGCACCGCTAAATTCTTTTTTAATTCGTTTTACTTCTTCTCCAATATCACCCGCCCCCAAAGTTAACACGATTTGGGCATTACTATTGTGTATCGCTGTTAGTAAATCGTTTTTACTAACTACGTGTTTATTTTTGTTTTGGATTTTATCCAAAAGCCACTGCGATGTAACTCCAGCAATGGGCAATTCCCGTGCAGGATAAATATCCAGCAACAACACTTCGTTAAACTGAGACAAACTTTTGGCAAATTCATCTATAAAATCACGCGTTCTACTGAATAGATGTGGCTGAAAAATAACCAAGACCTCTTTATCAGGATACATTTCTCTAACCGCCTGATGTACAGCATTAATTTCTTCAGGATGATGTGCATAATCATCAATAAAAACAAAAGCATCTGTTTTAACATGATAGGTAAAGCGCCTTTTCACCCCTTTGTAAGAAGCTAATGCTTTTACAAGCAGTTCAGAAGAACACCCATACTCTAAAGCCATTGCGAAAGCCACTAATGCATTCGACAAATTATGCCTTCCTGGCAAATTAAATTTTAAATTTTTCAACACGGTTTTAGGCGTCTTCACATCAAACACATATGCCCCGCGCTCTATTTTTATATTTTGAACAGCATAATCGGAGTTATCTTCTATACCATATGTAGTGCCCTTTATAGGCAATCCGTTTCTAACAAATAATGTTCCGTTTGTTTTTACTTTTTTTGAAAAATCTTCAAAAGACTTCTCAACTTCGGATGCATCGCCATAAATATCCAAATGATCGGCATCCATAGAGGTTATACACGCAATATCTGGAGCAAGTGTTAAAAAAGACCGGTCGAACTCATCTGCTTCTACTACCGAAACCTCTGTACCATTTTCAATAAAATTAGAGTTATAATTTTCTGAAACTCCTCCCAAAAAAGCAGTTAAGGGCACATTACACTCATACATTAAATGCCCTAAAATACTTGTTGTTGTCGTTTTACCATGCGTTCCTGCAACAGCTAAACAAAACGTATGTTCTGTAATTAACCCTAATATTTTGGAGCGTTTTACAACCGCAAACCCATGATCGACAAAATAATGATACTCCTTATGATCTTTAGGAATAGCAGGCGTATATACGACTAATGTGTTTTCTAGATTTAAAAAAGTGGCATCAATAGCTTCAACCTTATCCTCAAAATGGATATCAATACCCAGTGCCTCCAAACCATCTGTAATCTCTGTTGGTGTTCTATCATAACCTGCCACCTGCTTTTTATTGGCATGGAAATATCGGGCAAGCGCACTCATACCGATGCCTCCGATACCTAGAAAATAGACGTTATGTATGTTGTTTAAATTCATTTTACCATTCCCGCTTACACAGGAATCTATTCGTTTTATTGTTTAGCGTTATGATTTTTGGCTTCGCTTTAATCATAAACAAATTCAGCTTTATTTTTTAATAAGTTTTTCCACTTCATCCACGATATCTTTAGTTGCATCCACCAAAGCTAAAGTCTTAATATTGTTCCCTAATTGTTTTTGTTTTTCTGCTGAAGCAATCAATTGCGAAAACTTGTTCTCAAAATCAGCATCCAAATCTTCCTCTTTAATAATCATTGCGGCATCTTTATTTACAATAGCCATGGCATTTTTAGTTTGATGATCTTCTGCCACATTAGGCGACGGTATAAAGATAACAGGCTTCCCAACAATACAGAGCTCTGAAACAGACCCTGCCCCCGCTCTAGATATCACAATATCGGCGGAAGCATAAGCAAAATCCATGTGATTTAAAAACTCATATACCTGTACGTTTTTTGTGTTGCTATAAATTTTATATTGCTCATAATAGAGCTTACCACATTGCCAAATGATTTGAACATTTTGGGTATCGAAGAAATCAAGTTTTTTTTCAATCAGTTGGTTTATTCGTCTAGACCCTAAGCTTCCTCCTAAAACCAAAAGCGTGGGTTTTGCTTTTTTTAATTTGAAAAACCTTTTAGCTTCTTCGGTTTTTGTATCAATATTCAATAAATCCTGACGTACCGGATTTCCTGTTTTTACTATTTTATCCTTCGGAAAAAAACGCTCTAAACCATCATAGGCCACGCATATTTTCTGCACTTTCTTTGCCAATAACTTGTTAGTGATACCAGCAAACGAATTTTGCTCCTGTATCAAACTAGGGATTCCTTTTGATGCTGCCACATGCAGCAACGGACCGCTTGCAAAACCACCTGTTCCAATGGCAATATCTGGTTTAAAAGCTTTTATAATTCTCCTAGCATTCCACAAGCTACTCAATACTTTAAAAGGAAACAATAGGTTTCTTGTTGATAGTTTACGTTGAATCCCGGAAATCCATAAGCCTTTAATAGCATAGCCTGCTTCGGGCACTTTTTCCATCTCCATACGATCTTTCGCGCCCACAAATAAAAACTCAGCATTTGGAAAACGTAATTTCAATTCGTTGGCAATAGCAATTGCAGGATAAATATGCCCGCCAGTACCGCCACCGGATAGAATAATTTTCAATATTTTAGATTTATGATTCACGATTTATATAGTTTCAGAAAGAATCTCCAAAGGATTATCTTCCATATCTTCTTGTTCTTTAATCTCCTCTCTTCTAGCACTCACACTTAATATGATACCAAATGCCATACACGTCATCCAAATAGATGTACCACCACTACTAATTAGCGGTAAGGTTTGTCCTGTTACAGGAAATAACTCGACCGCTACGGCCATATTTATTAACGCCTGAAATACGATTGGCAAACCAACGCCCAACACTAAAAGCTTGCCAAATACTGTGTCCGATTTTTGGGCTACAATAACAATTCTAAATAATAACCACATATACAGGGCCATTAACACAAAACCTCCAATCAATCCATATTCTTCTATTATTATGGCAAAAATAAAATCTGAAGACGATTGGGGCAAAAAATTCTTTTGCATGCTCTTCCCAGGCCCCATACCTTGAATCCCTCCTGAGGCTATAGCTATTTTTGCCTTTTCAATCTGGTAATCGGCTTCGGTTACCTCATTATCAGAAAAGCTCTCCACCCTACTCATCCATGTATCTACACGGTTAGGCATAGCATCTGGAAAAGCTTTAGCCGCTAACACAAACAACACCAGCACCAAAACACCAGAACCTATAATAACCATTAAATATTTAAATGGATACCCCCCTAAAAAGACCAACATTAACACCATTAAAAACATAATAGCCGCCGTTGAAAAATTAGCAGGTAAAATTAATGCTAGCACAAAAAACACAGGCAACCAAAGTGGCAAGATAGACCCTTTAAAAGTGATTACCTTATCTTCCATCTTAGACATATACCGTGCGATATACACCATTAATACTACCGATGCCAGAGTTGAAGTTTGAAAAGACATCCCCACAATTGGTATTTGTATCCACCTGCTTGCATTTGCACCATCAATAGTAGTGCCCTGCAACATCGTCACGCCCAACAATACCAAAACCACAGGAAACATAACCAATGAAAGCCCCTTAAAGTACCTATATGGCAATTTATGTACGCCATACATAATAGATAAGCCTAAAAATAAATGCACAAAATGCTTAATAAAAAAACCAAAAGTACTCCCATCACTACCTTTGTACGCTAAATTACTTGCAGCACTGTACACAGGAAGAAACGACAGAATCGCTAACAGCGCCACAATGGCCCATATTAACCGATCCCCTTTTATGTTCTTAAATATTATTTGCACAACTCTAAATTTTATTTTTTTAATCTTATAAAACCCTCATCAATTATAGGTTTCTAACAGCGTTTTTAAATTGACGTCCTCTATCTTCATAACTTTCAAACAAATCAAAACTCGCACACGCTGGAGACAGTAATACATTATCACCAGGCTCAGCAATTTTGTAAGCTATTTTAACCGCTTCACTCATAGACTCAGTTTCTACAACCGTATCCACCATATTTCCAAAAGTGCTTATAAGCTTCTCATTATCTACACCTAAACAAATCACAGCTTTCACTTTTTGATTTACAAAAGAGAACAACTCTTCATAATTATTGCCTTTATCTTGTCCGCCAACTATCCAAACCGTAGGTGAGTCCATACTTTCCAAGGCATAATAAGTCGCATTTACATTCGTTGCTTTAGAATCATTAATATACTGTACTTTATTAATTTTCACAACATGCTCAAGCCGGTGCTCTACGCCTTGAAAGTTCTCAAGACTCTCTCTAATTGTTTGTTTTCTTATTTTTAACAAATGCGCTACGGTAGAGGCCGCCATAGCGTTTTTAACGTTGTGTTTTCCCTCTAATGCTAAGTTTGCTGTTGGCATAATTATTTTATTATTATCTATTGTTATATTTATATTTTGTTGATCTATATACGCGCCATTCTCAATGGTTTTTGTTAATGAGAAAGGCAATAATGTAGATTGAACGGGGTGTTTTTTTAGATGATTGGCAATAACATCATCATCTGCATCATAAATTAAATAATCGTCTTGTGTTTGATTTTCTGCAATTCGAAATTTTGATGCGATATAATTTTGAAATTGATAATCATAGCGATCCAAATGATCCGGTGTAATATTCGTAATTATGGCGATATGAGGCTTAAACGCTACAATATCATCTAATTGAAAACTACTGATCTCAAGCACATAATTCGGGTAGTTTTTCTCTAAAATCTGCTTTGCAAAACTATCGCCAATATTACCTGCCAATCCAACTTCTAACTCCTGTTTTAAAATATGATGTGTTAAGCTGGCCGTAGTGGTTTTCCCATTACTTCCTGTAACACCAACAATTAGAGCATCGGTAAACTGGCTTGCAAATTCAATTTCAGACACCACTAAAATTCCTTTTTCACGAATATCCTTTACTAATACTGTTTTGTCTGGAATTCCAGGACTTTTCATGACGAGGTCTGCATTAAGGATTTTAGACACGGTATGCTGTTCCTCTTCCCATTCAATGCCATTATGTATAAGAACGTCTTTATACTTTTTTTTAATCTTTCCTTTATCGGATACAAATACGTCGTATCCATTATTTTTACCTAAAAGCGCGGCTCCTACACCACTTTCTCCTCCTCCCAATATGACTAACCTCATGAATTACGATTTTAGGGTTACGATTATGGCTTTTTATTAATCCAAAATCTTTTATTTCTTTTTAAATACTTCTTTTAACTACACTAATCCAGAAACCGACCTACCTTATTTTTAAAGTTACAATCGTTAAAATCGCTAATAAAATTCCTATAATCCAAAAACGGGTTACGATTTTACTTTCATGATATCCTGATTTCTGATAATGATGATGCAAAGGCGCCATTTTAAAAACACGCCGCCCTTCTCCATATCTTTTTTTTGTGTATTTAAACCAACTCACTTGCATAACCACAGATAAGTTTTCTGCTAGAAAAATACCACAAAGCAACGGAATTAACCACTCCTTTCGAACCGCAATAGCAATTACAGCTATAATGCCCCCAATGGTTAAACTTCCCGTATCTCCCATAAATACTTGGGCCGGATACGTATTATACCAGAGAAAACCGACGAGCGCCCCAACAAAAGCAGAAATATAAATGGTAATTTCTTCCACCCGTGGGATATACATAATATTGAGGTAATCTGAAAAAATAATATTCCCAGAGACCCAAGCAAAAATACCTAAGGTTAATACTATAATCGCCGAGGTTCCTGCAGCTAAACCATCTATGCCATCGGTAAGATTAGCACCATTAGACACTGCCGTAATGATAAAAATAGTGGCCAGTATAAAAACGATCCACGCATACTTTTCTAAATCTGGACTAATCCATGTAATGAGTTTATCATATTCAAATTCATTCTGCTTTACAAAAGGGATAGTGGTTTTTGTAGATTTAGCCTCGTCCTTAAATAACTTTGTCGCTTCTGTTTTTGGATTTTCTGCTAACAGTTCTTGTTGTTGTGCTAAGGGCAGTTTTTCTTTTACAGTAACATCTTTATGAAAAAACAAGGTAGTACCCACTATGATTCCCAGTCCTACCTGCCCCAACACTTTGAAGCGTCCTTTTAAACCTTCTTTATCATTTCTGAATTTTTTAATATAATCATCTAAAAAACCAATTGTCCCCATCCAAAGGGTTGTAACAATTAACAAAATAATATATATGTTATGCAATTTCGCCAAGAGCAACACAGGTATAAGTGTTGCTAAAATGATAATAATCCCACCCATAGTAGGCGTTCCCGATTTTTCTTGCTGCCCTTCAAGGCCTAAATCCCTAATGGTTTCTCCTACTTGTTTTTTTTGTAAAAAACGGATGATACGCTTTCCATATATAGTAGAAATAAGCAACGACAATATCATGGCCAATGCAGCCCTAAAGGTTAAAAACCCAAAAAGTGATGCTCCTGGAACATGAATGAATTTTTCTATATATTCAAAAAAGTAAGTTAACATATATTGATATTAGTTCTCCTTTCCGACAATTACCAGAGCTTCAAAAAGAAGCGTTTGTTTAGGAGGTGTTTATTCTTATTTTTTATTTAAACTTTTCATTACTCAAATCTATTTTCCCAATTGTTTTAAGGTCTCTTGCACGATAGCATAATCATCAAAATCAAAGCGTTCTCCTTTAATTTCTTGATAAGTTTCATGCCCCTTTCCCGCGATAAGGATAATATCATGAGGTTGTGCCAACTGGCAAGCCGTACGAATTGCCTGCCTCCTATCGACAATAGAAAGTGTTTTTTTAAAGTTTTGAGGCTCAACCCCTTGCTCTATTGCTTCTATGATGGTTTCTGGCACTTCACTTCTAGGGTTGTCACTCGTAAAAATAACCTGAGTACTTAATACAGAAGCGATATGCCCCATTTTTGGACGTTTCGTTTTATCGCGATCACCGCCACACCCCACAACAGTTATTAATGATTCATTTTTCGTACGTATGCTATTAATGGTCTCCAACACATTTTGCAAAGCATCAGGCGTATGTGCATAATCTACTATAGCTGTTATTTTTTTTTCTGAAATAAAATATTGAAATCGGCCACTCACACTTTCCAACACGCTAATCAATCGGAGAATCTCTATTTGCTCCAATCCCAACAATTCTGCAGTCGCATAAATAGCCAAAACATTATAGGCATTGAAGTGGCCCACTAAACGCGTCCAAACCTCATTATTGTTCACTTTTAACAACAAGCCTCCAAATTGATTTTCTAAAATCTGGGCCTTATAGTCTGCATAACTTTTTAAAGCATAGGTATAGTGCTTAGCCTTAGTATTCTGAAGCATAATTGCACCATTCTTATCGTCAACGTTCACCAATGCGAAAGCATCTTTTGGCAGCTTATCAAAAAAGCGCTTTTTAACATCTCTATATTCTGCAAACGTTTTGTGGTAATCCAAATGATCATGGGACAGATTTGTAAAAATACCACCCTTAAAATGCAAGCCCTCGATTCTGTCTTGATGAATACCATGCGAGCTTACTTCCATAAAGCAAAATGCTACACCTTCATCGCTCATAGCCCTTAAGTACTTATTTATCGCAATAGAATCTGGAGTGGTATGCGTCGCTTTGTGCTCTACATCATTCACCATTATTTTTACGGTAGAAAGCAAACCAACTTTAAATCCAGCTTTTTTAAACAATTGATATAAAAGCGTGGCAACAGTGGTTTTTCCATTCGTACCTGTAACACCTACAAGTTTTAAATTTTCTGAAGGCACACCATAATAATTTGCAGCCATAAATGCTAAAGCCTTGCTCGCACACGCCACCTCTACATAGGTCACACCAAATTTTAAATTTACAGGAAGCGTTTCACAAACAATAGTTTTTGCTCCATTATCCAAAGCCAATTCTATATAATCATGCCCATCTACCACATGTCCTTTAATAGCAACAAACACATCATTTTCTACAATGTGGCGAGAATCAAAATGAATGGCATTTATAGCCATACCGGTATCTCCAATAACGGCAGTTATCGAAACCTTATATAGTATGTCTTTTAATATATTCATGAATTCTTTAAAACAACTATTTCACTTCGCTTTATCTTTTCTCCTTTAGCTATGGATTGCTTTCTAACAACCCCCACACCTTCTATCTTTACGTTAAGTCCCATATTTTCCAATAAAGCCATAGCATCCATTACAGGCAATCCCACCACGTTAGGCATAATGGTTTTATAATTTTGAGCCATGTCATAATACGCCTCGTACTCTTGTTCAACAGAAGCATTTCTAACTTCAAGACTTTTCACCTCATCAATAATAGGTGTATCTGTGAATATTTTTTGGGCAATTTTTTTAAACACAGGCCCCGACACATCTGCACCATAATACCCCACACTTTTATCCGGCTCGTGAATAACCACTATACACGAGTATTTAGGATTATCTGCTGGAAAATAGCCAGCAAATGAAGAAATATAACTCAGTTTATCTTTTTGCGAGTAATCTTTTTGAGTGGTTCCCGTTTTTCCTGCCATGGAAAAATTCTCGGAATACAAACGACGCCCAGTACCATGCTCCACAACATTCTTAAGGAGCTTCTGGACTTTTGCAACCGTTTCTTTCGAGCATATTTGCTTATTTATAACCTCTTTCTCAAAAGGCACAATCACTTTATCAAACGCTTTCACCTCTCTTAAAAATTGAGGTTTTACCATTTCACCATCATTGGCAATAGCATTATAAAAAGCGAGCGTTTGTAAGGGTGTAAAAGACACCCCATAACCATATGCCATCCATTGCAAAGCAATCCCGCTCCAACGTTGTTTGTTATCGGGATGCGGAATTATGGGACTAGGCTCTCCTATGATTGGTAAATCCAGTTTTTGATTTAAATTCATGGCATGCAATCTGTCCACAAATTTTCTCGGGTTTTTAGAGTACGCCTGATCGATAGCCTTCACAATAGCCGTATTAGAAGACACTTCGAATGCTTTTGCAAGCGTAATCTTACCATAACCACCGTGTTTTGAGTCTCTAACTTTTTTCCCATAAAAACTTAAAATCCCGTTTTCAGTATCTACCACATCGCTCGTATCTATCACTTTATCTTCAAGCGCTGCCACCATCGTCATTAATTTGAATGTAGACCCTGGCTCATGGCTTTCTCCAACAGCATAATTCAAGCGTTCATAATAATAGCCGTTACTATTTCTTCCTAAATTGGAAATAGCTCTAACTTCACCTGTTTTAGTTTCCATAACCACCACACAACCATGGTCTGCCTTATAATACTCCAGCTGTTCCAATAAAGCATGGTGCGCAATGTCTTGTATATTAACATCTATTGTCGTGTAAATATCCAAACCATCTTTAGGTTCAATCTCATTGGCGTCGTTTAAAGGTTTCCACTGCCCTTTACCAATCTGTTGTTTCTTTCGCTTACCATCTGTACCGCGCAAATACGGAATCCCATAAGCACCATCTAATCCTGGACGAGTTACATTACCAGCTTCGTCAATACGCTCATAACCAATAGTTCGTTGAGCGATACCACCCATAGGATGCTCTCTTTTTGTAGTTTGTTTTACAATTAAACCACCTTTAAACGCCCCTAGGTTTAATAATGGAAAATCTCGAAGCCTAATATAATCTGAATATCCAATGTTTCTCGCAAGTAAATAATATCGGTTTTTATTTGCCCTAGCTTTTCTAAGTTCTCTTTGATAATAAGCAGACGATTTACCCGAATATCTAGACAGTGAATCGCATAATGGTTTGAGGTTGGCCTCGAAAGTTTTTGCAGAAGGCGTTAGTGCATCAATTCGGATATCGTATTTAGGTACAGAGGTTGCCAATAAATTTCCATTAACCGAGTACACATTACCCCTGTTTGCAGGAATAGTAACATCTTTAACCACGCGTTCGCTTGCCATAGCCCTGTATTTTTCACCTTGAACAAACTGGATATTTAAGAGTTTAACCAATACCAGAAGCCCGAAGAGGAACATACATCCTGCTACGAAATACAATCGATTTAATATGTTCTTTTCACTAATAGCCAATATCGAACTTTAATTTTGGGATTTAACTTTAATTTTTTTTGGCGGAATTACCGAGGGCGCCAATCCTTTTTCTTTCATCTTATCAACAACCACCGATTCCATTTTTAACCGCATCAATTTCGAACGGCCTTCTACAAATGCCGAACGCATCTCCTTAACTTCATTATCCATTCGTGCAATTTGATACACTTTTTTATCGGCACTATGCGAGCTTGCAATCATTATTATGGCCAATACTGATATAAAAATAATTCCTCGCCAGTTTTTGAAAGCATCATCGCTAACCAAAAACGTTCCTTTTAATATGTTATAAACATTCCCCATCTGTCATTCAAAACACCTTCCGGTCTAACGGAAGCGTTAATTACCTAATTACTGTATCAAAAAAAAATCTTTAAACGTGATGGGCTACCCCCTGCACCTAAACCTTTTCTGCCAACCTAAGTTTTGCACTCCTCGCCCTATTGTTTAATCTTATTTCTTCTTTAGTTGGCACAATCAATCCATTCACTTTTTTTAGCGGTACTTCAAAATTCCCAAACATATCACGCTCGGGCTCGCCTTCAAACAACCCGTTTCTTACAAAACGCTTTACCAATCGATCCTCCAGTGAATGATAAGAAATAAAGCTTAATCGCCCACCCACACTCAACAGCTCTGGTGTTTGCACCAAAAACTCCTTCAAAGCCTCCAACTCTTGATTTACCTCTATCCGAATGGCTTGATATATTTGTGCCAATACTTTATTTTCATGTCTTGGAGGCAAAAATTTAGATAACACCTTTTTTAATTGATTGCTCGTTTTTATTGGCGTCTCTTTTCGAGACTCTACAATCAACTTTGCCATGGCTGGTGCCGCTCTTAGCTCACCATATTGTAAAAACACCATTTTTAATTGCTCTTCCTCATAATCATTCACCACATGATAAGCAGACAATCGGCTTTTTTGATTCATCCGCATATCCAAATCAGCCTCAAAACGTGTAGAAAAGCCTCTTTCTGCCACATCAAATTGATGTGAAGACACGCCAAAATCAGCCAGAATACCGTCTACTTGCTTAACGCCATAAAATCTTAAAAACCGCTTTACAAATCTGAAATTTTCATGAATCAATGTAAAACGTGAATCATCAATACTATTTGCCAAAGCATCTTGATCTTGATCGAAAGCAAACAACTTTCCATTCGCACCAAGGTGCTTCAATATCTCTTTACTATGTCCGCCACCACCAAAAGTCACATCTACGTACACACCATCTTCTTTGATATTGAGTCCGTCTACACTTTCTTTCAGCAATACAGGGTTATGATATTCCATCCTCGTCGTCATTTTGTCCCATTACTTCTTCAGCTAACTCTGCAAAATCACCAGTTGCATCATCAATAGCCTGTTCATATTTCGTTTTATCCCAGATTTCAATAATATTAATAGCCGGAGAAATCACAATATCTTTTGATATATCTGCAAAAACAATCAAGTCTTTCGGTATCAACAAACGGCCATTTTTATCTACATCTACAATGCGAGCACCCGCACTAAAACGACGTATAAAATCGTTGTTTTTTTTCTTGAATCGGTTTAACTTGTTCATCTTCTCCATCAAAAGCGTCCACTCTTGCATAGGGTACAATTCCAAACAGGGCTGAAATACAGATCGGCGTAAAACAAATCCTGCATCCAAAATAGGGTCCATTTGTTTTTTTATCCCAGAAGGAAGCATAAGCCTACCTTTGGCATCAACTTTACAATCATATGTCCCTATTAACGTGTTCAAAATCGGCTACTTAACATATTTAGTCATTAAGTTTCAAAGATATCGAAAAATTTACCACATTTTACCACTTTACTACACTTTGTTAATAATTTTTCGATTAAAACCTATTTTATTCCGTTATTAAAACCTCTTATCCCTTTTACATACTGACAAACAATACGTTAAAAACAATTCCCTCATAAATCCACAGCTTATTACTAAAAACTTGAAAACATTTTTCACCATCACTTAATTAAAATAGAAGAAATATGAATGAAATACCTATATTTGTTTTCAATGAACTCACGAACTAATTAATGGCGCATCGATTAAAAAAAGAAGAAAACTACAGCTATATTGAAGCGGGAGAAGGCACGCCAATTGTGGTATTACATGGACTTATGGGCGGATTAAGTAATTTTGACGCTGTAATAGAGTTCTTTAGCAAAAAAGGCTATCAAGTTATCATTCCTGAGCTTCCTATCTACACCATGTCGTTACTTAAAACCAATGTTAAAAGTTTTGCTAAATACTTAAATGACTTTATAACATATAAAGGATTTAAAGACGTTATATTATTAGGAAATTCACTTGGCGGCCACATAGGACTTTATCACACTAAATTATATCCCGAGCATGTTAAAGCCATCATTATTACTGGCAGCTCTGGCCTTTACGAGAGCGCCATGGGTAGCGGGTACACTAAACGTAGTGATTATGAAGTGATTAAAAAGAAAGCACAAGATGTTTTTTACGACCCAGCCGTAGCAACCAAAGACATTGTAGATGAGGTTTACGAAACTGTTAATGATCGCAATAAGCTAATAAAAACACTTGCCATTGCCAAAAGTGCCATTAGACACAATATGGCAAAAGATTTACCTAAAATGGAAATCCCTACCCTTATTATTTGGGGCAAAAACGATAAAGTAACCCCACCAGAGGTTGCCGAGGAATTTCATAGTTTAATTCCAGACTCTGAACTCTATTGGATTGACAAATGTGGACACGCAGCTATGATGGAGCACCCCTCCGAATTCAATAAGATTATGGCTTCTTGGTTAGAAAAAAAGAAATTATAGTTTTTTCACATATACTAAGAGGTATTTAAAACAAGTTACACTCTTAAACCTTGGCCAATTACAGGTCTAAATACACCTGTTAAGGTTGTGAGATTCTCACTACTCAGAAATAACAACATATGAAGATTAAATCCGCCGAATTTGTAATGAGTAATTCTGACGTTGAAAAATGTCCAAAAAGCAGGTTGCCCGAATATGCGTTTATTGGCAGAAGTAACGTAGGTAAATCATCACTCATCAATATGCTAACGGATCGTAAAAGTTTAGCAAAAACCTCTGGACGTCCCGGAAAAACCCAATTGATTAATCACTTTTTAATCAATAAAAACTGGCACCTTGTCGACTTACCTGGCTATGGGTATGCAAGAGTTTCTAAAAGCTCAAAAAAAACATTTCAAAGCTTTATTACTCAATATTTTAAGTCGCGAGAACAATTGGTTACCGCCTTTGTTTTAGTAGATATTAGGCATGATCCGCAGCCCATAGATTTAGAATTTATGCAATGGCTAGGCGAAAATGGAATTCCTTTTTCTATCATTTTTACGAAAGCAGACAAGCTTAAACCTAAAGCTATTGAGCGCCACGTGGCCGACTACAAAACCATTCTATTGGAAAGCTGGGAAGATATGCCCAATTATTTTATTACATCTTCCTCCAATGGCATCGGACAAGAAGAGGTTTTAACATATATTGACACCTTAACAGAAAATATGGATTTGGACTCTCATTGAGGGTCACAAAACCCTTCTTTTAATTTAAAAAAACCTTTTGAACACGTTCACGATTAATTTTGTATCGGTTACATAACTTAAGCTACATTAACTTAGGATTACCAACAACGCTGTTTGACAAAGGGGTAACATGTTTCGTCTTTATTCTTAATACGGATAATGCTTCTTAATTTATATGAAAAAAATACTGGTCAAATTAAAAAAAAGCCCTTTTCAAAAGCATATACAAAAGCATAAAAAGCACGCCCCTCTTGTATTCTTTATCGGTGGATTTATTTTTGACACATTAACACTTGGACGTATTGATAGGCTATACGACACTATCGTTCTGTGCTCCCACATGTCCTTATTAACGCTCACTCTTTATCTTTACAATTTAGCCGACGATGGCCAATGGAAAAACACGTTTTTAGAAAGATTTGAGGCCTATTTCCCTCTTGCTATTCAGTTTTTTTTTGGCGGACTCTCCAGTGCATTTGTAATTTACTTTTCCAGAAGCGTATCGCTTTCTAAAACGATATCATTTTTTATCATTCTTGTTACCCTCCTTTTTGCTAATGAATTTCTTAAAAAAAGAATCTCCAATAAGTACCTACAATTTAGTGTCTACTTTTTTATAAGCTTTACTTTTTTCACTTTTATCATTCCGGTACTCATCAAAACGATGAATACAAATGTTTTTATTTTTTCAGGTTTAATTAGTTTGTGCTTAACCTTATTGTTAATTATTGTAATCTATAATATAAGCCCTAGTACACGGGCAGAAGTACATATTGGAAAAATAATTGGAATAATCCTTACCATATATACAGTAATTAATTTGTTCTATTATTTCAATCTTATTCCACCAGTTCCTTTTGCACTAGAGACCGGTATTGCTGCACATGATATTAAAGTAGAGAACAACACCTATACGGTTACTTATCAAAAAGATAAGCGCCATATATTTTGGCGCGAACACAAGCTGGAGTTTATTTATAATCCTAATGAAAGTGTTTATATTTTTACATCCATATTTGCACCAACGGATATAAAAAAAGCCATATTTCATCGTTGGAAATGGTATAACCACCATACCGACGAGTGGGAAATTGTTGAAGACATAGGGTATCACATTACCGGAGGAAGAGATCATGGATACCGTGGTTACACCTTCAAACAAAATATAAAAGAAGGCTTATGGAAAGTTGAAGTCATTACCGAAGAAGAACTGGTTATTGGTGTTATCGATTTTGAAATTATAACCAATGCTACTTTTGAACCGATAGAACTTGTAGAAAAAACATTTTAGAAAAGGAGTCTTTAAAAAAGTATCCTTCATAACAAAGCTCATACCCAGGAACATAAATTAAAAACCACTTAGCCCCATCAATCATGATAAAGAGACCTTGGATATAATGGAACCCAGTTTAAAAGCACTTACTAAATCATTTATCCTTTTACATCCAAGGCATCCCGAAGTGCATTACCAATCAACATAAAGGCCATAACCAGACTCATAATACAAAATCCAGGTATAAGGGCTAAATAGGGTTTTCCTAAAATAATGTAATTGTAATGGTCCTTAATCATAGCACCCCAGCTGGCCATGGGGGGTTGCGCACCAATACCCAAAAAACTCAAACCACTTTCCACTAAAATAGCGGCGGCAAAATTAGCTGCCGAGATAACGATAACTGGCGCCATGATATTAGGCAAAATATGGTTAACAATAATTCTATAATGAGTATAGCCCAAAGCTCGGGCAGCGGTTACGTATTGCATTTCCTTTGCACTTATTATTTGCCCGCGCACCACTCTTGCTACCTCAACCCACATGGTAAGCCCCACAGCAAGAAACACTTGCCAAAAACCCTTACCCAAGGCCAAAGTAATAGCAATAACTAACAATAAGGTAGGAATAGACCAAGTAACATTAATAATCCACATAATAGCAACATCAATTTTACCTCCAAAATACCCTGCCATACTACCCATAAAAATTCCGATAACCAAAGAAATAAAAACCGCCACAAAACCAATAAAGAAAGAAATTCGGGCCCCAACCAACACCCGGCTCAATAAATCGCGGCCATATTTATCTGTACCAAAAAGAAATGTCTTTTCTTTTATATAGTTTGCAATGGGCACATTGTGAAACTGTGTTAAATCTATAGTTTTCACAACTCCCTCCAACCCATCTGAGGCATATTCTTTATAAATTAACTGATTGTTCTTTATGTGATAATCTGTTATAGGAATTTCGGAATCGCTATTTTTATCTCCAAAAAACAATTTATCAAAACGATTTTGCTGTATTTTAAAACCAGAAGGAACAGTAAGCATATTTACCGTAAAACCTGGAGCCTTAGAATGAATAGTCAAATGCATCTGATTGGCAAATTGCGAGTTGTCGGGTGCAAAAACATAGGCAAACACAGAAACAAATCCTATAAATACAATAAAGCATAAACTAAAAACGCCCCAAAAGTTTTTTTTAAACTTTTGAAGCGCTAATTGTTTTAATGAGCCTGTTAAATTACCCATTTATATATCTAATTTTTAATGGTTGCCAACTTTTTTACGTTGTAAGACACTTTCATATCAGCAAGTACGTTTAATGCCTCTTCCACATAAACATCTTTACTTAAGCTTTCATGCCAATACGCTCGTTTTTCTTTTAAATCTGTGGTATCCTGAGCAAACTTACTCTTCTCATAATTTAAAGAGTTAAAAGTTAAGTTTGTTTTATAATCTGAAATAAGGTCAAATTGCTTAGACTCCTCTTCACTTAAAGCCATTTCCGTTTTATAAGTATTGTAATTTAAACTTACAATAGTTTCATCGATTTTGGCTTTTACCCATTTTGCGTTTTCCTCTATCAACTTTAATTGAGCATTATTTTGCATACGCGCCTTACTCTTGTTTACTGTGCTAGTATAATCGAAATAATCTCCCCAAGTTTCATAAATAGCAGGCGTAATCTCATCCCAAGGCAATGGATTGTCTTTATCTTTTTCACCTACATTTATAAAACTGAATTTACCTGGTACAGTAACATCGCTTTTAACACCTTCCAGCTGTACAGATCCACCATTAATTCTGTAATATTTTTGAGTGGTTAAAGCTAAGGCACCTAAATCGCCATTGGTATTATTCCTTACTAAGTTGTTCAGGTTCAATACGTTTTGAACCGTTCCTTTACCATAGGTCTGTTCACTTCCAATCACGATGGCACGTTTATAATCTTGCATGGCAGCCGCCATAATTTCTGAAGCAGAAGCTGATAGTTCATTTACTAAAATAACCAAAGGCCCCTCCCAGGTAATAGACTTATCTCTATCTTTTAATATTTCTTTAGGCTCGCCTGTTGAACGCACTTGTACAATAGGCCCTTCTTTAATAAATAAACCTGCCATATCGACAACTGCAGGTAACGAACCACCACCATTGTTACGTAAATCCAATACCAGGCCTTCCATGCCTTCTGATTTTAAATTTTCAATCTCCCGTTTTACATCTACTGCAGCATTCAAATTTTTATAATCTTTAAAGTCCACATAAAAAGCTGGTAAATTAATAATTCCAAATTTCGTGTTGTTTTTTTCGACAATGGAAGCTTTAGCGTAGGTTTCTTCCAACTCCACGATATCACGTACTATCATAATATCCCGAATTGTACCGTCTACTTTTCTAACGGTTAAGGTTACTTTAGTTCCTTTAGGCCCTTTAATATATTTTATAGCATCATCTATACGCATGCCTACAATGCTTACGGGATGTTCCTCATGTTCTTGTTTCACTTTTAAAATAACATCTTCCACTTCCAATTCTTTGCCTCTCCAAGCAGGTCCACCAGAAATCAACTCCACTATCTTAATATAATCCATACGCTTTTGTAATCTAGCACCAATACCCTCCATCTTTCCAGACATACGCATATCAAAAGCCTCTTTACCACGTGGGGGCAAATAATAAGTATGAGGATCATAAGCCTCTACAATAGTGTTTACAAATTCTCCAAACCAATCTTCACGTGAAAGGTCATCGATACTATCATTAAAATAAATATCAATGGATTTTAAAGTGGCCGCCCGGGCTTCTTTTTCAATTACAGCTTCCGTTTTCATAACATAAGAAGCATCCTTTTTTTTCTTGTTTTCTTCTTCAGAAAAAATATCATCGTAATTGGTTAGGGTTGAAAACTTAAGTTGTTGTCTCCAACGTTCTTTCATTTCCTTTTTATTATTTACATAACCTATGTTTTCATAGTTTGTATCAAAAGTCTCATCTTTAGAGTAATCAAAAGGGGTTGCCAAGACCTCCTTATAAATAGCTTTAGCTTCAGAAATACGCTGAAGCATCCGCTCTTGAGTTACATTAAAAAACGTAATATCAAAAGACTTGAGCTGATCGTCCAATGCGGTTTTATGTTTTTCAAAGTCTTTGATATCTGATTTATAAAAATACCGTTTTACAGGGTCTAATTTTCCTAAGTAATTAGAAAAAAGCTGCTCTGAAAAAGCATCATCCATAGTAATAGGATCAAAATGCCCTTGTTGTAGCACATACGTGACTACTTGTACCAATAGCTTATCTTTATCGGGATCATTAAATGTTTTAGTCGTAAAACTACAGGATGCAAATGCTAGCAATAGCACCATTAGTAATACAATATGATTTCTTTTCATCATTCTTTTCATATTAAATCTATTATGGCTATTAAAATGAGTATCAATTAAAATTTAACGCATAATTTTCTACTAAAATAGAGAAAAAACCATGCCATTACATATCTATCAGGGCTAAATTTTTGTTAAAGCAAACAAATTGAACGTTTCATTACGAAATTATGTAATTTAGCGGGGTTTTAATAAAGAAATGTTATGACAAAGAGACCACTAATACTAGTGACCAACGATGATGGCATAAATGCCCCTGGGATTAGAACCTTAATAGCCGTGATGGATACCATAGGAGATGTGGTAGTGGTAGCTCCCGATAGCCCACAAAGCGGCATGGGCCACGCTATTACTTTAGATGCTACACTTTACGTGGAACGCTTAACGAAAAATGGAGTCAAGACGAATGAGTATAGTTGTTCTGGCACACCAGCAGATTGCGTTAAATTAGGCATTAAGGAAGTACTGGATAGACGACCGGATATTTGTGTTTCTGGTATTAACCACGGCTCCAACTCTTCTATAAACGTGATATATTCTGGCACCATGAGTGCCGCATTAGAAGCGGGTATTGAAGGAATTCCCTCTATTGGTTTTTCATTACTGGATTATTCTTGGAACGCTAACTTTGAAGCTTCAAAGAAGTATGTGAAGCTAATAACCGAAAATGTTTTAAAACACGGGTTAGCAGATGGTGTGGTGTTAAATGTAAACATCCCGAATGTTTCTGAAAAAGAGATTAAAGGCATTAAAGTTTGCCGTCAGGCTAAAGCCAATTGGGAGGAAAAATTCGACAAACGCGTAAGCCCACAGGGACGTGATTATTATTGGTTATCGGGAAAATTTGTAAATTTGGATCATGGTGAAGATACAGATGAATGGGCTTTAGCACATAATTACGTAGCCGTAGTACCTGTTCAGTTCGATTTAACGGCACATCATAGCATCCAAAATCTAAACACTTGGAATTTAAATGATTAAAAAAGATATTTTAACAGGAATGCTTATTGGCCTTATAGCCAACAGTATCGGTTTATTTCTTACGGCAAGCTTACTGGGGAACGGCGATGATTTTGTTACCGTAATTAAAGCGGCTTCTAACGAAGGGTTTTTAGGGAAATTAATTAGTTTAGGTGCTGTTTTAAATTTAATCGCCTTTTTTGTTTTTATTAAAAAAAGACAGGATTATCGCGCTAGAGGTGTGTTACTAATTACTATATTGGTAGCTCTTTTTACTTTTGTTTTTAAAATGTTCTAACTAAACATGCCAAACAAAAGACAGGTATTTTTTTAGATAAAACAGTAAGAGTATCACTAAATGACAAATCGATAAAAAAACGTCACCCCTAAAACAATAAAGCCTATGAAATACTACATCATATCTGGCGAAGCCTCAGGAGACCTACATGGCTCTAATCTTATGAAAGCATTGCAGGTACAGGATGCACATGCCGAGTTTAGGTTTTGGGGCGGCGATTTGATGCAAGCAGTTGGTGGTACCCTAGTAAAACATTATAAGGAACGGGCTTTTATGGGGTTTATTGAAGTGATCATGAACCTCTCTTCTATTTTTAAGGATATTACTTTTTGTAAAACCGATATCCAAACCTTTAAGCCTGATGTTATTATTTTTATTGATAATTCTGGGTTTAACCTTCGTATAGCAAAATGGGCAAGGCAACATCATTTTAGAACCCAGTATTACATTTCACCACAAGTCTGGGCCTCTAGAGCCAGTCGAGTAAAAGCCATAAAGCGTGATATTGATGCCATGTATGTAATTCTGCCTTTTGTAGAGTCATTTTACAAAAAACACCATTACAAAGTGCATTTCGTGGGACATCCGCTTATTGATGCCATTGCTAACAGAAAACAGGTGATTCCTGAAGTATTTCGAAAAAAATATTTTTTAAACAACACTCCTATTATTGCCTTGTTACCCGGTAGCAGAAAACAGGAAATTAAAACCATGCTATCTGTCATGTTGGATGTGGTTGATAACTTTCCCGAATACCAATTTGTTATTGCAGGGGCCCCTAGTCAAGATTACAGTTTTTACGAGTCTTTTATAAAACAACATAACGTTGCATTTATTCCTAATAAAACTTACGATTTACTTAGTGTTTCCACAGCTGCTTTAGTTACTTCTGGCACAGCTACTTTAGAAACAGCCCTATTTAAAGTCCCGCAGGTGGTTTGTTATAAAGGAAGTACTATTTCATATCAAATTGCAAAACGTATAATAACTTTAAAGTTTATATCGTTAGTAAATCTTATAATGGATAAAGAAGTCGTTACAGAACTTATCCAAAATAATTTTAACAAAAGAACATTAAAAAAAGAGTTAGAAGCCATCTTAAGCCCAAAAAGACGTGAAAAAATGTTTTTGGATTATTATGATTTAGAAAAAGCCCTAGGCGGAAGAGGCGCTAGTGAAAAAACCGCAAAATTAATCTATCAGTCCATTCAAAAATAATATACTTATGCAAAAATTTCTTGTCATTTTTTTTCTTTCTATATCACTAATATTAGCCAGTTGTAGTACTTCTAAAAAAACCACATATTCAAAAGTGATCATAGACAAAAGAACACATCGGGACATCCACGTACCTTCCATAGAGCATGGGACCAAGAGAAATGAGCTTAGAAACACAACTTTAAATCCCAATAGTATCCCTAAAATGAGCGATGCTAAGTACGATATTATTAATTATGCCAAACAATTTGAGGGTGTAAAATATAAGTGGGGCGGTACGACACCCGAGGGCATGGACTGCTCTGGTCTAGTTTTTGAATCGTTTAGAGCGCATGATATTTTTCTTCCCCGAATATCTAGAGACATGGCTAAACGAGGCGAAAAGATACTTTTAAAAGAAACGCTTAAAGGGGATTTGTTGTTTTTTAAAACCCAAAATAGAAGAAACGATATTAACCATGTAGGCTTAGTGGTTGCAATTGAAGACAACGCTATAAAATTCATCCATTCCACTACCCAAAGTGGGGTTATTATTTCTTCTTTAAATGAAGAATACTGGAAAAATGCTTTCACAGAAGTACGTAGAATCTTATAAGATTTTTTTATATCTTTCCATGGTATGCGGTTACTCCAGTTTACCATTGTAAAGCTTACTTTTTTTCTGATAGTAGGCATCCTTGCTGGGTATCTTTTAGATACCACAGTACCAGTAGCTATAGGGATTTCCCTTGGGGCTTTAAGTCTTCTATTGCTGTTTTTTTACATAGCCAAAAACCAATTTAATAAAACAATTTGGTTTGGCTTTGTCGCCTTTATTTGCATGGTAAGTATAGGGATTCTAACGGTTACACTACACAACAATAAAAACAATCCAAACCATTACACCCATCAAACCAATATTAAAGAAGCCTCCTTAAAAACCATCAGTTTTAGAGTTCGTGAAGTTTTAAAATCCAACCGCTATTTCGACAAATATATCATAGAGGTTTTGCAAGTGGACGGGGTTAAAACCACAGGAAAACTACTCTTGAATCTTAAAAACGACACGATACAAAACGTATTGAAAGTGGATGATTATTTTAAGTGTAAAACCACATTTGATGCTATACATCCCACTTTAAACCCAAATCAATTTGATTATAAGAACTACTTAAAACATCTCTACATATACCATCAATTAAGCTTAGAGCAGCATGCCTTATTTAAATTAGAAAACAAAACAAACACCTTACAAGGCATAGCAAATAATATTCGCACTCACATCCAGACGAAACTAAATGCCTATCCCTTTCAACCCGATGAATTAGCTATTATCAACGCCCTTTTATTGGGGCAACGAGAGGATATTAGCGACCAAATATATACCAACTACAAAAATGCAGGGGTATTACATATCTTGGCGCTCTCAGGATTGCACATCGGTATTATCTTATGGTTGTTAACTCTATTATTGAAACCTCTAGACCGTTTTAAACAAGGCTATCTTATAAAAACCTTAGTACTGGTAAGTTTATTATGGAGTTTTGCCATTATAGCAGGCTTATCCCCTTCTATTACTCGAGCCGTTACCATGTTTAGTATTGTGGCCATTGCCATGAATTTAAAACGTCCTACCAATATTTACAACACGCTAGCTATTTCTATTTTTATTTTACTTCTTTTTAAACCCCTATTTTTATTTGATGTGGGATTTCAGCTTAGCTATGCTGCCGTTTTCGCCATCGTAGGTATAGTGCCTTATTTTAATCGTTTATGGCGTCCTAAAAACAAATTGGTTAAACTCTATTGGGACACTTTTGCGGTTACCATGGCGGCTCAATTTGGAATCCTTCCTATTAGTTTGTATTATTTTCACCAATTTCCAAGCTTATTCTTTATTTCCAACCTTGTCGTTGTTCCTTTTTTAGGCCTTGTTTTGGCTTGTGGTCTTGGCGTTATTTTTCTAGCACTTATAGGACTTTTACCTGATATAATAGTAATCCTATATGGACAAGTTATAAGTATCATGAACACTTTTGTGGGATGGATATCACAACACGAGAGCTTTTTAATTAAAGACATCCCTTTTAATTTTCTATACGTATTAATGTTCTACTTGTTCAGTATTGCTTTAGTCCGTTATATCCAAAAACCGCATTACAAAAACTTAAAATGGTTTTTAATTGCTGTGTTATTTTCCCAGGCTAGCATGATTTTCACAAAACTCAAAACACCGAACAATACCTTTATTGTGTTTCACAAAAACAGATATAGTCTTTTAGCTGATGTTTCAAATCAAAGCATAAACGTTGCTACCGACATGCATGCTACCTCTGCACTAAAAAACAGTCCCATTACAGATTATGCGATTGCGAATTTTATAAATTGCGTTAAGGAAGACCCCTTGCAGTCGTTCTATATTTTAAAAGACAAGAAAATTTTGGTTGTAGACAGTCTAGGTGTTTACAACATAAGCACCTTCCAGCCAGATTATGTTCTTTTAAGACACGCTCCAAAAATAAATTTAAACCGGTTATTAGATTCTTTAAAACCTAAACAAATTATTGCCGATGGAAGCAATTACAAGTCCTATATCGAAAATTGGAAAACTATTTGCGAAAAAAGAAAACACCCTTTTCACGCTACTGGAGAAAAGGGTGCTTTTATAATTGAATACTAAGAAAAGACAACTAAAATGAGCGACAAGTGCTTTATAAGAAGATGTCTAAACTTAATCCTTGTAAACTAAATCTGTACTTTTAGCTTTTAAACTCAGGCTTAAAATTAGTGTAATAAGCATTAAACTGCTCCTGACTTGTAATGTTTTTATAATCGCCGTTTCTAAACATTTTTAAATACAATTCTAATTGTGTTGGAGTTTGATATCCTTTAAGCGGTGTAATCACTTCTGCTTTTTCATCAAAAAACACAATTGTTGGATAAGCATTTACCTGTAGATAACTTGCCAATTGATGTGCACTATTACGTCTATTGGCATTAGCGGGATTATAATTAGGATTTTTAAATGTCTTTCCTTGATAAGTTACAACTTCATTGCCTTCACCATCAAACTTTACAGCATAATAATGTTTATTCACATACTCCGCCACATCTTTATTTTGAAAGGTGTTCCTATCTAACATTTTACAAGGACCACACCAATTGGTATAAACGTCCATCATGATTTTTTTGGGAGCTTTTTTCTGAAGCGCTATGGCTTCATCAAGAGTTACCCAATTTATCTCTTGTGCGATACCATTAAATGTTGAGATTAGCGCAAATGCTGCTACAAATATAAATTTCTTCATTTGTTTTTTTTTAAAATCAAATAGTTTAGTTCCAAAATTCGTTCCGAACTTACAAAGAAGTGGACAAATTCAAAATCTTTAAGCCTTTTTTAACATTTTAAAGTCTACTTATCTTACGCCGTGCATGAGCTTTTTAAGAACCGGATTTAAAATCATAGATATAACACCTACAGCAATAGGGATTAGTGTGAATATTAAAAAGAAGGTGCCCATGGAGTACTGTTCAGAAATTTTATCAATCATGCCCCCCATCGTATTTGCTACTTTTTGACCAACAGCAATGGCCAAATACCATACTCCAAACATAAAACCGATCATTCTCGCTGGCACGAGCTTACTTAAGTAAGACAACCCTAATGGCGATAAACAAAGCTCGCCCATAGTATGAAATAAATAAGCCAGTATTAAAAAAATCATGCTTACCGATGCTGTTTTGGCACCTGAAGGTATGTCGGATGCACCATAAGCCAAAATCCCAAAACCTAAACCAAGCAAAACCAATCCAATAGCATATTTCATTGCAGCACTTGGGTTATATTTACTTTCCCACCATTTTGAAAAAAGAGGAGCAAGTGTGATAATAAAGAAAGAGTTTAATATTCCGAACCAAGTGGCATCAACTTTTAATTCATCCGAGAATGATTTGTCATAAATACGATAAATCACCAACGCCCATACCCCAATAAAAGCGAGAGCCAACATGATATTGGAAAGGCCTATTTTTCCAAACGTTTTTTTGAAAATCAAGAAAATAACATAGGTAATAATTATTAAGGGAATAGTAGTTAACAAGCCATCTACAATCTTAAAAATGGTTGCTGTACCTCCCACTAAATCCCTGTTGGTATAATCGCTCGCAAACAGCGTCATAGACCCCAGAGACTGCTCAAAAAAGGCAAAAAAGAAAACGGTAAACAAAGCAAAGACAGACACGGCCACCAAACGATCCCTAACAATAGGAATATAGCGAGAAATTCGCATGATTAGCAAAATTAAGAAAAGCGCCAAGGCAGTAAGAACCACAGCATTCGACCCACTCATTCCCATTATTTCAAAAGGTAGCATACTGCTCCCTCCAATCTTCTCTAAGGGGTCATTGAATAGGTATAAAAGCCCACCAACAGAAGATAACGCTATAAGTATTTTATCAAATGCTGTAAAAGGATTCAGTTTTGACGCTGCTTCCACTTCTTCTTTTATAACATCGGAATCCGTAACATCTTCGCCATCGTGCAAAACCACATCAATTTTCTTTGACGGCGCTGCACCTACCTTTCCAAAAATCTTATGTGCTAATAAAAATTGAAGCATTCCTAAAAACATAAAAATTCCAGCAAGACCGAAACCATATACCCATCCGTAATTTTCTGCTAAATAGCCACAAAGCATCATTCCAAAAAAGGCTCCTGCATTAACACCCATATAGAAAATAGTATATGCACCATCTTTTTTAGACTCCCTTGTTTTATACATTTCTGAAATGATAGAAGTGATATTAGGTTTAAAAAACCCCGTACCAATAACCAATAATGCTAAACCTAAATAAAAGGATGTTGTGGTTTCGAGAGCCATAGCTGCGTGACCAAGCGTCATAATAACACAGCCAATAACTACAGCAATACGGTAGCCGGTCCATTTATCGGCAATCCAACCTCCAATAATTGGCGTTAAATATAACAGTGAGGCATATGTACCAATTAATGATAGTGCGTGTTCACGAGGCCAATCCCAGCCAGGGTTGTCACTCACTAAAGGTGCGGTTAAAAATAAAATAAGAAGGATCCGCATGCCATAGAAAGAAAAACGCTCCCACATTTCTGTAAAAAAAAGGATAAACAATCCTACAGGGTGCCCAAGAACGGTATCTTTAAATAGGTTTTCAATATCAGTATTCATTTTTATTGGTATTTATTTTGGTTAGTTACTAGTAAGCATTAATTAATGCCGTGCATCATTTTCTTTAGTTTCGGATTCAATATCAACAAGATTACGGCTGCAATCATAGGTATTGCCGCAATGATCAAGAAAAAGATAGACATGGAGTACGTTTGAGAAATTTGATCAATATACGACCCTGTCATACCTGCTATAAAATTCGCTATGGCCGAAGCTGTAAACCAAAGTCCAAACAATAGTCCCGCTAATCGCTTAGGCGATAGTTTAGACACATACGACAACCCGACTGGAGATAAGCACAATTCTCCGGTAGTATGGAAAAAGTAAGCCAATATTAACCAAATCATACTAACAGAAGCCTCTTTAGCGCCTTGTGGTATACTGCTTGAACCCAGTGATAATACCAAGAATCCAACACCAACTAAAGCTAAGCCCATGGCAAATTTAACAGGACCAGAAGGATTCCATACCTTCTCCCACATTTTACTAAACGATGAAGCTAGTGTGATAATAAAAAATGAGTTTAGAATTTGAAACCAAGAGACCGTAACCTCCGTTTGCTCCAGACTAAATTCTCGATATACTTTCCAGCCTCCTAAAATCCAAATGATAACAAAGGAAGCTGCCGTAAAGACAATTGTTAAGGGATAGTCCTTATAAATTTTCTTTCCTAAACCGTAAAGGACCCAAGAAACGATTACAATTGGGAAAATAGTTAAAATAGCATCTACCCATTTAAAAATTATCCCTGCATTTCCTTCTAAAACTCTTTGGGTATAATTTTTAGCAAAAACAGTCATAGAGCCTCCTGCTTGCTCAAAAGCAAAAAAGAAGAATATACTCGCCACCATTAGCACGCCAACAACTATTAATCTATCTCGCACAATATGGGCAGGAGTTTCTACCTCTTCTGTTACATGTGCGATTTCGTCTATATCGGTTACGATTTGTTTCTTAGGCTTCTCTCCTATTACTCCAAAAATATTACGTCCGAAATAGAATTGTAACATTCCGAACAACATAAACACACCCGCCAATCCGAATCCATAATGCCATCCTACTTTTTCACCTATATAACCGCACAGTAGCATCCCTAAAAATGCCCCGGCATTAATGCCCATATAAAATATCGTATATCCCGCATCTTTTTTCGAGCTTGAATCGGGGTATAAATTTCCTACCATAGAAGATATATTGGGTTTAAACAATCCGTTCCCTAAAATCATAAACACCAAACCAACATAAAAGAAAGTAGGGCTAATCATTTCGAATGCCATAGAAGCATGGCCTATGGTCATGATTAAAGCTCCCAATAAAATAGCTTTTCTAAATCCTGTAAATTTATCAGCTATCATGCCTCCAATAAGTGGCGTTAAATAAACCAAACCCGTATACCAAGCATACAGTTGCATCGCATCGGCATTGGTCCATTCCCAACCTCCTTTACCTATTTCTGTGATTAAAAACACGGTTAATAGGGCGCGCATTCCATAATAGCTGAAACGTTCCCACATTTCTGTAAAAAACAATACGAACAAGCCTGCTGGATGCCCCATTACCATTCTATTATCAATCCCTTGTTTTTCAAGATGCGCAATTAACTCTGGATCACTTGCTTGGCTCATAATTTTATTTTTATTATAGATTTTTTTTAATAAAATTTGTCATTTTTTTATAAAGATGAAGTCTTGTGTTCCCTCCATAAATACCGTGATTTTTATCTGGATATATGCCCCAATCAAATTGTTTATCAGCTTGGATCAATGCTTCAACCATACGCATAGTATGCTGTACATGCACATTATCATCAGCAGAGCCATGAAGCAACAAGTAGTTTCCTTTTAATAATTCTGGATATTCAAGAGGCGAGTTATCATCATACCCTTTTGGGTTTTCTTGAGGTGTACGCATGTAGCGCTCTGTGTAAATGGTATCGTAAAAACGCCAGCTGGTTACCGGCGCTACTGCAATTGCCATTTTAAAAACATCATTGCCTTTTAATAAGCAATTGGTCGCCATGTGCCCCCCAAAACTCCAGCCCCAAATGCCAATAGCATCTGCATTTACATAAGATCTTTCCCCCAAAGCTTTGGCAGCAGCAATTTGATCAATGGTTTCATATTTAACCAGGTTCAAATAGGTCGCTTTTTTAAACTCAGCACCTTTATAGCCTGTACCCCTACCATCCACACAGGCCACAATATAACCTTGCTGTGCAAGATGCTGATACCAATAATCATTTGTATTGTTCCAACTATTGGAAACCGATTGTGATCCGGGTCCCGAATATTGTGTCATAAATAATGGATATTTCTTTGATGGGTCGAAATCTGCTGGTTTCATTATCCACATATTTAAATCGTGTCCATTTACATGAAGGGTTCCGAATTCTTTTTCAGATATTTGGTATTCCGATAGCCTTCTTAACAGGGCGTCATTACCACTAATTCTTTTAAGAACACTTCCTGTGGCAGCATTGTTCAAGGTGTACTCTGGTGGGGTTGTTGCGTTAGAAAAAGTATTTATAAAATATGCAAAATTAGAACTAAACTCGGCTTGATTCGTTCCGTCTTGTTTTGTTAATCTCGTTTTATGACGTCCATTTATTTTTATGGCATACACATCCCTATTTATGGAACCGTTTTCAACAGATTGATAAAAAATAGTTTGATTTTTTTCATCATATCCATAAAAATCGGTGACCTCCCACTTTCCTTTTGTTACTTGACGGATTAGTTTACCTTGCTTATCATAATGGTAAATGTGGTTATATCCATCTTTTTCACTCGTCCATATAAAACTATTATCCTTTAAAAACGTTAAATTATCTGTCACCTCCACATAAGCTTTATCCGTTTCAACAAGCGCAACATGCGATACATTTGTTTCTGTATTAACCAACCACAAGTCCAATATGTTTTGGTGCCTATTTATATACTGCGCACTCAAAATATGGGGGTCATGCGTCCATTTAATCCGTGGTATATAGTGATCCTGATATTTTTTGCCTACTTCAACTTCTGTAGTGTTTTCGGTTTCTAAATCATAGACATGAAGAGAGACCAAAGCATTCGCCTCACCAGCTTTCGGGTATTTAAAAACTTCCTGGGTTGGATAAAGTGTTTCTCCAAAAACATCCATAGAAAACTCTGGCACGAGAGTTTCATCAAATTTTATAAAGGCTATTTTATTACTCTCGGTATTCCAATCAAAAGCCCGTACAAAAGAAAACTCCTCCTCATAAACCCAGTCCGTCACTCCATTGATGATTTTGTTTTTCTCACCATCATATGTTACCTGGGTAATTATAGCTGTATTTAAATCTTTTATATACAGGTTATTTTCAAATACAAAAGCCACTTTATTTCCATCTGGAGAAAATGTGGGTTCCTGGATATCACGTTCAAAAATTAAGGATAACGATTTTTCTTTAACCTTATAAAGGTAATATTCACCCTTTTTAGAATGCCTGTAAATAGACTTTACATTGGTGGCCAAAATTAGCTTTTGCTCATCATCGCTAAAAGTATAATCTGAAAAATAAGACATATTCTTAAGATTTCTAGAACTTACAAGTGTCTCGGTTTTCTGCAGGGTTTTGTAATCATAAATATCTATGGATGTACTTCTAGAAATTCTATCAAAATTTAAAACAGAATACTGCTCGCCATTAGCCATAGAATGGAGCACATCTATACCTTCTGTTCTAAAAACACCATCCCAAATAGCTTCAAGAGTTATCGTTTTAGTTTGAGCAGTACCAATTGCTGTTAACAAAAAACAAATGCAAAAAGAGTATTTTAAACGATTCATTAAAGGAAATTTTAAACGCTACTACAAAAAAAATGTTTATTTATCGAAATGAAGCTAAGTTTAATAAAAATTATGCAAAAATCAATATTATTAACATTTAAAGACGTTGAAAACAACAAGAAACTACATATTCGTGACAAGAATAGTATCTTTGCCATTTTAAAATCCAAATTTATGAGTGTTTCCATTTCTGGTTTTTCCAAGTTATCAAAGTCTGAAAAAATGGACTGGTTAACCAAAACTTATTTTTCAAATTCGAAAAAGGCCTTACGGGTCTTAAGGCAGTATTGGAACCAAGATGATAAACTCCAGCAATTACATGATGAATTTATAGAAAACACCATTTCAAATTTCTATCTCCCTTTTGGTGTGGCCCCAAACTTTTTAATAAACGGAAAGATTCACACCATTCCCATGGCTATTGAGGAAAGCTCGGTAGTAGCAGCAGCCAGTAATGCTGCCAAATTTTGGTTAAAAAGGGGCGGTTTTAAAACCCAAGTCTTATCTACAACTAAAATCGGACAAGTTCATTTTATGTATCATGGATCAAGAAAAACATTGCAAAAGTTTTTTGATGTTGTGAAACCACAGTTACTTCAAGATGCTAAGCCCATTACCAAAAACATGGAGCAACGTGGCGGTGGTATTACGAGTATCGAACTACGAGACAAAACAGCAGATATCGCTGGATACTACCAACTCCATGCGGCCTTTGAAACCTTAGATGCTATGGGCGCCAATTTTATAAATTCTTGTTTAGAGCAGTTTGCCAAAACATTCCAAAAAGAAGCACAGCATTTTAGTGATTTTTCTGAAGCGGAAAAAAACATTCAAATTGTTATGAGCATTCTTTCCAATTACGTTCCAGATTGTTTGGTACGGGCCGAAGTAAGCTGTAAAGTAGAAGACTTAAATGACAATAAAAACATCTCTGGAGAAGAGTTTGCCGCGAAATTTATACAAGCCGTAAACATTGCCGAGGTAGAACCATACCGTGCCGTAACCCATAACAAAGGCATTATGAATGGTATTGATGCGGTTGTTTTAGCTACCGGAAATGATTTTAGAGCTATTGAAGCGGGTGTTCATGCTTTTGCTTCTAAAGAAGGCCGATACAGCAGCTTATCGCATGCCAAAGTAGAAGACGGTGTTTTTACATTTTGGATGGAAATCCCATTAGCCCTTGGTACTGTTGGTGGATTAACAGGTTTACATCCTTTAGTGAAACTGGCTTTAAAACTACTACAGCAGCCTACAGCCAAAGAATTAATGCAAATTGTTGCTGTTGCTGGTTTGGCTCAAAACTTTGCGGCATTGCGTTCCCTTACTACTACAGGCATTCAAGAAGGGCACATGAAAATGCATTTAATGAATATCTTAAATCAATTTGAAGCAACTAATGAAGAAAAACAGCTCTTAACTGCACACTTTAAAACCCATACGGTTTCACACAATGCGGTAGGAGATGCTATTAAAAAATTACGAGTCATGAGTAACGGTAACGATTAAGGGGTTTAACCCTAATCTTAAAATAGCCCCCTCATCAAATTTAAAAAACAAAAACGGAATTAGAATCCCATAAACACAAGCATTGAAACATTTCTATAGCAACGGAAAATTACTGATTACAGGCGAATATGTTGTTCTGGATGGGGCTAAGGCTTTAGCGCTTCCCACTACGTTCGGACAATCTTTAACCATTGAGAGTATTCCAGAATCCAAACTGATATGGAAAAGCTTAGATGAAAAGGGGCTGGTTTGGTTTGAAAATATATTTGGTCTTGATTTAAAGACGCTGTTACAGGCCTCTAATCCTTCCCAACAACATGGGAACCAGGATATCTCTAAAAGACTTGTTCAAATTCTCCATGCCGTACATAAGTTGAATCCTGATATATTAAATTCTGATAAAGGATTTAAGATAACCACGCAATTGGATTTTCCCAGACACTGGGGCTTAGGCACTTCTTCAACTTTAATAAACAATGTGGCCCAATGGACAAATACAGATGCTTTTACGCTTTTAAAAACAACTTTTGGAGGCAGTGGGTACGACATTGCCTGCGCACAAACAAACCACCCTATTTTGTACGCCCTACACAAAGGGAAACCCCATATAAAAGAAGTTGCTTTTAATCCAACATTCCAATCACAGTTGTATTTTATTTATTTAGATAAAAAACAAAATAGCCGTGATGGCATTGCTCATTATAAAGAACAAAAGGGCTCATTAACATCTGAGATTTCTGAAATTAATGATATTACCTCTAAAATAATAGCGTGCAAAACCCTAAAAACCTTTGGAACTCTTATTAGTGCCCATGAAACCATTATTGCTAAGGTGACGAAACAAAACCCGGTTAAATCCTTATTGTTTCCAGATTTTAATGGCAGTATAAAGAGTCTTGGAGCTTGGGGCGGTGATTTCATTTTAGCCGCATCAGAAGAAAACCCTATCCCCTACTTTAAAGAAAGAGGGTTTCATACTGTACTTCCTTATAGTGATATGATTTTATAAGCATATAAAACTTAAGCGCTTTTCTTACCCCTATCCCACATCCTCTTTTTTTAAAAACCAGACCATATTAAACAAAAAAGCCCCGAATAAACGGAGCTTTTTAATACACTACTATTTAATATAACACTATTGAACTTGTGATCTAGCTCTATTGTCCTCAATCTCTGCAGCTTCTTTTAAAGCGTTATAAAGTTTAGAATTAACCACATTTACTTTTTGTGATTCCACTCTATTTGCAAAGGCTTGATAATTATCTAAAGTAGGAGCTGGCACTACTTTTGTTACTTTTACCATGTAAACACCATTGTTACCCTCAACCAGTTTTGAGGTTTCACCTGCTTTTAAAGCAAAGGCCGTTCCTATAACCATAGGTTCTCTACCCGCTCCAGAAAGCGTAGGGTTTTTCATATTTACAGCAGAAGCCGATTTTACAGAAGTATTTTCAGCTTTTGCTAAATCTTCAAGCGTAGTAGCAGATACTCGGTCTCTAATAATTTTTGCTTTCTTAGCTTTTCTTATAGCTGGTATGGCAGTGGCCTTAGCCTCTTCCACAGCCATTAATCCAGCTTCATGCTTTGCTACTAATTGAACAATAGCATACCCTCCAGATACATTAAAACGTTTTACATCACCTACTTTAGTACCATCTTCAAAAGCCCAACGTACTACAGGTCTTTGGTTACCTATGCCAGGTATATTTTCATCTAAAATTTTTATCCCATTAACAGGGCGTGCCGTCTGGTTGCTTTCTTTTAGAACCTCATCAAAATCTTTCTTATGGATATTGATTTCAAAATTAGAAGCATCTCTAAATACTTTTGAAATGGTTTCTTCTGAAGGCTCTGCTTTTCTAGCCAGTGTTGCAACCTTAATAGCCCTTTGTGCATTTTTTTGTTCTTGGATATCGATAACGTGATATCCGAAAATAGTTTCTACCACACCTACATCTCCAGTTTTCCCTTGAAATGTAAAGTCATTGAATTCAGGAACCATTTGTCCGGCCGTAAAATAGCCTAAATCACCACCATTTGCTGCACTTCCTGTATCTGCAGAAAGATCTTTAGCGGCCTCTGCAAATTTACTTTTATTAGACCTAAACAATGTAACAAGACTATCCGCCACATGTTTAGCAGCGTCTTTAGTCATGGTTGTTCCCTCTGTAGCAGATCGAGATCCAATAAAAGGAATTAAGATATGTCTTGCTTTTACAGAGTCTGGCTGTGTTGTAACGGCAATCACTTTCGATATTTTAAAATAATCATTATCTTTATAAGGCCCATACATACCACCTACATTCAAATTAAAAATACTATCGGCAGCAACACTTGGTAAGTTTGACTTAAACACAAATCTATCATCAAATTTAAGATCTGAGTTTGAATTTACAAAAGCACCAGCATCTTTGGTGTTTCTAAAGCCAACAATCTCTTCATTAGCATTAAGCGCTTTATTGTACTCTTCTCTATCGTTCAATAATGTGGTAAGTGATTTTTTTATAGCTGCTTCATCTTCAACAGTCACCGTTTCATTAAATTCCACATATCTAATATCTCTAGAGGCATCTACTTTATATTGTTTCTTATTTTCAGAAACATATTTTTTAACATCTGCATTAGACACTTTTACAGTACTGTCTGCTATAGAAGTGTAAGGAATTTGAACATATTCAAGGTCTACCTTATTGCTTTCCAAATTATATTCTAAAGTACCTTCTGCCAAGGTTCCTGTTAGTCCAGCTTTAACCATATTATAATAGTTTTGCTGTAAGGCATTCGCTGCCAATGATTTTTCATAGTCAATCCAACTAGCATATGCGGCAGGAGATGTTTCTTTTAAATTGATGATGTATTCATTCAATTTATTTTCATCAAACAGACCAGCTTCATTCATAAACTCAGGACTAGAAGCCAATGCTGTTTTTAAAAGGTCGCGCATTTGGTCTTTTTCAACAGTAATACCCAGTTTTTCAAATTGAGTTTCCATAATAGCTTGACGTACTTCTTGATCCCACACTCGATTCATCACTTGTGTAGAGGTAGCATTTTGTCCAGATTGTTTTTGTGCTATTTCTACTTTTTGCAAAAAATCGTCACGTGTAATATCCTTACCGTTTATCGTGGCAACAATATTTTGTGATTTTGCTGTTAAGGCATCTCCATTTCTGAATAAATCTGCCAAAACAAAAGAGAATAACGCTAATGCTATGATTAAGATCAAAAAAAGTGAACGTTGCCTAATTTTATTTAAAACTGCCATCTGTTATTTTAATTTTTTAAAACTTTAATATCTGTTTGTTGGTCTATTCACGATGTGAAAATAATGTCCGCGAAAATACCATTTTCAATTTAATAATAAAAGGGTTATTTTGTATTTGTTTGAAGGAATCTTATATGTTGTTGTCCAGTAAAGTGCAGAAGTGTTTAACAGTCGGGTATTCTTACTAAAATATTGATAATTATTGTGTTATTACTTTAGCTATCAAAAATCGTAATACTCCAATAGGACTAAATACGGTGTTTTAACTCGTATTGTAAGTTTATAGATTAATCCTCATCTAAAATTTTTAATTCCACTAAATTAATTTTGGTGTTTGTAGCTTCTAAAATGGTAAACTGGAAATTATTAATAAGAACCACTTCGTCTGGAGAAGGGATCTGCTCTGTTGTATTTACAATTAAGCCCCCAAGCGTTCCATAATTTTCACTTTCTGGCAAGTTAAGCTTATAGGTTTCATTAATATAATCGACATCCAATCGTCCAGAAAATTTAAATAAATTTTCATCTAATTGCTCTTCCACCAGCACAACCGTATCGTGTTCGTCTTCAATTTCTCCAAAGAGTTCCTCCACGATATCTTCCACAGTCATAATACCCGATGTACCGCCATATTCATCTAATACCACTGCAATACTTTTTCGTTTTTTTATAAGCACACTAAGCACATCATTAATAAGTACTGTTTCTGGAACGTATTCCACTGGCAAGATTATAGATTCGATATTTTTAGGCTTCTTAAAAAGTTCAAAGGAGTGCACATACCCTAAAATATCGTCAATGGTATCTTTATAAACTAGAATTTTAGTGCAACCAGACTCTGTAAAAAGTGCATTTAAGTTTTTGATGCTATCATGCTTTTCAACCGCAATAATTTCCGTTCTGGGCACCATAACATCACGTGCTTTTACCTCTGAAAACTCTAGCGCATTCTGGAAAATCTGGATTTCTGTATCTACATCGTCGTCTGCTTCTACAGATTCCATTTGTTCACTAATATAGTGCCCAAGTTCCACCTTAGTAAATGCCATTTGTATTTGATCTCCTTCGGTTTTAAAAAATCGTCTTAAAACCGTATCTGAAATCCATATTATAAAATCTGAAACAAAAGAAAACAGCACGTAAAACACATAGGCAGGAATGGCCAATAGTTTAAGTAATCGATTGGAATAAATTTGAAAAAACACTTTTGGCAGAAACTCTGCAGTAATAAGAATTACTAGTGTTGAAATAATCGTTTGGGTTAACAGACTTAGATCGGTTAGCATATAATTGATAACCGATGAAGATGTTGGCAACACATTCTGGAACGCATCTACCAATAAGTCGCCCATAAAAAACCCGTAAACCACTAATGCTATATTGTTGCCAATAAGCATAGTAGCAATAAACTTTGAGGGTCGTGTTGTTAATTTTGAAAGTACTTTTGCCAAAACCCCTTCTTGCATTTTCTCAATCTCGATATGGATTTTATTAGAAGACACATAAGCAATCTCCATACCCGAGAAAAAGGCTGAAAGCAGTAATGAAACGACTATAATAATAACATAAAAACTCATTTATTTAGAGCCTTCTTTATTGTCAAATTTCTTATTGAATTTCCCCCTAAAAAAGAACATAAAAATAGCCGTAGCCCCTAATAACAAAGATGGGTAAGGTATTATTCCTGTTTGTGCCCATTTTGAAATGGCATCATAGAAGAACAAGACTGCAAAAATCAAATACGCGTATTGAAAATATTTTTGGAATTTCATAGGATAATCTTTAATCTACAAAGATAATTAAAATTACGATGATTGCTTATCTCTCTTTATCTTAATAAGAAAGGCAATTGTTATTCATCAAGCGTAATAATGCCATTGATTTCTAACACTTCAGCTTTTTCAAATTTCGCATCAGAATCAAAACCGTTTCCGTTGATTTTATCGAGACCCGTTCTAAAAGTTACTGGTCTATTGGTAAATACCCATTGTTTGCTTTGATCAAAAAAAAGCTGTTCTGCAAACAACGTGTCTTTTGTGTCTGTAGCCAAAATCACGTGACCTTGTAAATCTATAAGGTTTGTTTTATTATATATCATTGCATAATCGGCAATAATTGTGGCTGTTTTTTTTCCTTTTTCAAACAATTCTAGATTGATCCCTTCGGGAAATTCATTAAAAGCAAAAGCCCTATTCGAATAGTCCAGCATTTTCGGACTAATAAGAATGGCTTCTACCCTACCTGAATCTATTTGTTTAAGGTTTAAATTTTCGGCCACTCCTATAGGTTCATTTTCTGAAATCCCCATTTTTTGGACATCACTAAGCCTGTTATCGCATGAAAAAAACATAGTCACCGCAATTAGGGTGACTATGTAAACTGTTTTATGTTTTAAAATAATATTCATTTAGATACTAGGCACTGTAACACTCGCACCAATCCAACATCCTATTTTTATAACTTCACCACTATTTCCTTTACTAAAAATATCGGCTTTAGAAGGTGCTTTAGATGAATAGTTTTCTGCTGTATTAGCGGCATCCCTACTTAAGGTAGGATCTACTCTCGACGCTTTTCTAGCTTCTTCTGCAGCTAACCAGAATACGGCACGCTTATTAAAAGCATCATCACCACAGCTATTTGCACTTGAAGCATACATACCCGCAATAGATAAATGAGGACGTCCATTTGAAGGGTTATATTTTAAAGCCTCTCTAAAGTAGTTTCTTGCTGCAGAGAAGTTCCCCGCAGATTTTAATTTCAAACCAATTCTATTTGTAAGTTTCGATTTTTTGAAATCATCTGTTTCTAAGTCAATTGCTTGTTTGTAAAAGGCAATAGCTTCTCTTGATTTTCCTTCCTTATCCTTTAAAATTCCTAAATAGTAAGCCGAATTTGCAGACGGGCTTAAATCGTGATAAGCATTAACTAATTTAAAGAATAAAGGATCGTCTGTACATTCTTTTTCAGACATTTTAGCCGCTGCACGTTGTAACCAAACGGCATTGGTTTTATTGTTTTCAAAGTCTTTAACGTACAATGGTATTAAGTTCGTACAATTAGCGCGGTCTCCTAGTTTTTGGTCGATACCACTGGAAATTTGGTCGTAAGCCTTCAAATAGCTTTCGTAATAAGGCTTATACTTATCCTCTGTTTTTGTTAAAGCGGTTCCTGCGGCTTCTTTTTCTATAATAACATTCAAGTTTTCAGAATAATTTTCTACTTCTTCTTCTACCTTCTCAACAACGTCATCATACTTATCAAACAATTCTGCATCTGTTTTTTTACCAGCATCAAACAAATCTACCATTAAAGAAAAATAGGTATATAAGCTTTTTGGATTCGTAAAAGTAGCTCTATCGGCCTTAAACGCATCATCAAAACATTTGAACAATTCTTCATTGGTCATGTTCATTTCCGCTTTATTGTCATACATCAATTGACATCCTTTTGCCAAATATTCGCCTTTTGCGGTTTTGTCGGGAAAGTGAGTAGCTCTTTCATCCCACAATGTTATTAAATCTTTTATTGCTGCCGCTTTATCTGCACCTGTTGCTTTTTCAATTTTATCATTTAATATTTTTTCTCCATCGGAATAAATGGCAATATTAAAATTAGGACAGTCGCGTCGTACTTCACTCCACGGCTCGAAAGCTGCCTCAAAATTTTTCCCCTTTACATACTCATGAAATATGGAAAGTTTTGTCATACACTCTTCTTGTTGAGCAAAACTGACGTTTATTGCCAGAAAAAATAAAGTTAATAAGGTGATTCTTGTTTTCATGATAATCATTTTAGTCTGTTGTTAGTCATATTTCCTTTTACCAAACCATTTGTCATTCAATGACAAACTTAATTGCAAATTAATAAAATTCTCTTGTATTAAATTACTGTTTGTAGTACCGCGTTTTCCTATTTCAAAACCAAGGTTTGCATTGGAAAACATATCGCCTACTGGTAAGCCTACTCCAAAAGATATGCCAAACTCTTTTATAGGCTCACTATTTATATTTAACCCTGTATCTTCAAAATACATCCCAGCCCTATAAACCACACGCTTTAAGTAGCTATTAAAAGAATTGTATTGTGGGATATAAAACCCTCCTAAAGAGATGGTAGAGGCGTCTTTAAAAGTAGCACCATTACTATAGCTCAATATCGCATTTTCTAAATTACTCGTATTTTGAAAGAGATATTCGGTTCCTATAAACCATTTTCTTGGCTGCCCTATACCCGCACCAAAAGAAACTTTGGATGGTAGAATAAGATTGGTATCTTTTAAACCTAGTGCCTCTAAATCTGTATCGATATTCCCTATAACAGACTCTTGACCTGTACTTGAGTTTCGAATGATGGTAGATAATGATCGAGTGTTTTCAGCAGACAATCTACTTTCTATAGAATAGGTAAGTCCAGAAACCAGTTCTAACTTATCAGTAATCATTCTTTTATATGAGAGGCCTAAGTTAAAATTCAAACCGCTTAAATCTGTACGGTTCTTTTCTCTGGTTTGGTATTGCAGCGGTATCCCGTCGTCGTCGTAAAGCGTTTCACTAAAACTGCTTTTTATACTTCCAAAATTATATTGCGCATCGATCCCCACACTCAAGCCTTCAGAGATTTGATATCCTAATCCTAGAAAAACCTTATTTAAACCGCCCTCTCCACTATATCTATTTGCAGCATTTCCAGCACTATCGGCTCCTTCCAACTTATACCCAACAGAAGTATAGGGCATAATGCCAAAGCCAAATCCAAATTTCCCCATAGGAATTGAAAGCGCCACATAATCAAAAGTGGTTGTTGAAGCGTTGCTGCTGGCATTATCTGTTTTCAGATCTGAACTAGAATAACTACCCCCTACAGAAAATTTCACCGGTCGGCTTTCATTGTTAAAATAAGCTAAATTAGGAGTGGCGTATGATGCCGGGTTTCGTAAATTGACATGGATACTATCTGTATAGATACTTAACCCACCCATACTCCTGTTTTCCACAGTACCTCTAAACTTAGAACTTCCAAGTCCATAAAAGGAATAAGGTGAAGCAGTGCCTTCTTGGGCATATCCTTGAATTGCAAAAAGTGCAATAAAAACCAATACGATTTTTTTTATCATTCGTGAGAATTAAATTGTAAAATAGTGTTCAATCCCTCTAAAAGAAAATTAGAGTTCGCAAATATGCTACTTTTTAATTGTTTAGACAAGAAATTAGCATCTCCTCCTGTTAAAATAACTGTTAAATCCGAATATTTTTGTTTATAGGTCTCGATCACGCCGTCTATTTCTTTTAAAATACCAATAACCACTCCCGCATGAATAGCAGAATCTGTAGAGTTTCCTATAATGGAATTCGGTATTTCCTGTTCTAGTAACGGCAAATTTGCTGTAAAATTATGCAATGCTTTGTAGCGCAATTGTATTCCTGGGGAAATAGCGCCGCCTAGATATTCGTTAGTATTCGTAACAAAATCATAGGTGACACATGTTCCAGCATCGATAACAAGGCTATTGGTATGAGGAAACTGGTATACGGATGCACTTACCAGCGCTATCCTATCCATACCTAAGGTATGGGGCGTGCTATATTTATTAATAAAGGGCAAAGGAGTTTCTCTATTTAACACCAAAACCTGCACTTTTTTCTCTAAGTCGGAAATAGTGTTTTCGTCCATTTTAGCTACCGATGCTATAATGGCTTTTTTAATTAGCGGATAGGTTTGCAACAACACATCCACTTCTTCTGAAAAATATTCTAATTCAGTGATTTCCTTGTGCTTAAGCTTATTTTGACTAAAAACAGCAAGTTTCACGAAGGAATTCCCAATATCTATTACTAAGTTCATTCAAGTATTAAAAGCGGTAAAACTACAAAAACATCAGATATATTCATCTTTATTTTTATCATAATGCTAACATAATAAGCTAACTAACAAAAAGGCAAAAAATAAATGTAAATATTTTTCATTTTTTATTTTGACAAAAGAGAAAAATGAATATCTTTGCAATCGCTTTGGCAAGGTATATTCGCTTACTCTGATTGTTATTAGAAAAACAAGTAAATATTAAAATTGTCATTTAGCAGGTACCTTAGCTCAGTTGGTAGAGCAAAGGACTGAAAATCCTTGTGTCCCTGGTTCGATTCCTGGAGGTACCACGAAAAAATCCCGAAACTTAATAGTTTACGGGATTTTTTTTATAATTTAAATTAGAAATAGAAGGGGGATCGGATCAAGTCATAAAGTTGTGGGATTTTAAGATTATGCATAAATTGTTGTAAGTCTATATAGGAAGAACTCTACGTTTCTAACCCCTCTGAACTGCGCTCTAAA
>NZ_JBHMFC010000038.1:0-24186 GCF_042427585.1 Mariniflexile ostreae
ATTTTAAATTCTTGAGGTTTATATTTTGAGAAGTTCTCTAAATAGGCTTCGAAAACAGTAGTATCTACTCCATTGATTTCCCAGACAAAACTGTTTCCGTTTATTGGAGAATAACTGCCATATAAATAGGTTGTTTTAAATATGTGCTGATATTTGACAATAGGCTTGATCGCGCGGGCTGTTAAGTGTTTACCTGTATGGGTTGAACAGGTGCCAGGCCTTGACCTGTGCCTGTTTCCTTGGGGAAAACACCTTAAAGTTGTTGCGGATCCTGATATGGTACCTGATATTTTCCCGGTTCAGGAAACCCAACCAATCCTCTCCCACAAACTCCCGATCGGCCAACAGGCAGTCGATGCGCTCCCGGCCAAACCACGCTATAAAATCCTTCACCAGTGCAATGCGCTCGCCCGTATTGGAGTTCCCCCGCTTGTCCAACATACGGAACATCAGTGGAAAGGCCACGTTCCTGTAACAGACCCCAAGCATCAATATATTGATGTTGCCCTCCCCAAGCTTCCAGTTGGTGCGGTCCATCACCAAAACAAGAGGTCCCTTCTCGGGCAACAGGGCAAAAATCAATTTGGCCACCCATTCCATGGACAATGCCGCATCGGACATAAAGCGCTGGATCCGCCTATAATTGCTTGAAGCATTGGCCCTGGTGCCAAAACCGGCCGACAGCTTGGAATAATTGACCGACTTTATCTTGCACAGGGCCGTTATGAAATGGCAGACCAGGCGGATCCTGGCCAGGTTTAGAAAGTCCCCGAAATGGGCCTTGAACAGTGTCAATAATTCCGTATCTTCGTTACTTAGACTGGTATTTTTTTTAGAGGCATTACTTGGTGGTTTTGTCTTTAGTGTATTGATTGTTAGTATTTTGTACTAGTTTCTTCCATCTTATTTTAATAAATTTTAGCGGTTAAATTGTTTTTTGTCATGTACTAAAATGCACAAACCATAAACCCAACAGATGGTAGAATTGCTATTGCGGTAGACGGAAATTCGCCTGATTCAGGTAATCTTGGCGGTACCGCTGTTTCAATTGGCTTACTACGTACAACAGGTTTGGAGAATCGCTTAGTACATTATTCCCATAGTTGTGATTTAATAAGGAATCATAGAATTTCTGGATTAGATGGAATACAAACGTCAAATATTGATGCAAAGTGTTTGCGCTGTAACAGCTAGATGCTGGGAGACTTTGAGTCACTTACTTTCTTTGATATTTCTACATTTTTAGTTTTTTTTAACAGTATGGGATTAAACTATTAATGCAGCTTTGGGTCTAAACTGTTGAATCAAACTAAAACCAACAGTCTTGAAAACTTTCTGCTTTTTATCAATTTTCCTGATTTCTACAACGTTATTTGCTCAAAAATTCACAATTGAAGGTCTTGTTAAAGATCAAAGTAAAACTGTATTGGAAGGTGCTACGGTTTATATCCAAAGCATTAGCGATAGCATCCCAATGGCTTATGGAATAACAAATAAGAATGGCGAATTTTCCATACGCGTTAATACCGAAAATGATTCTAAAGCCATTTTTAATATTGCTTATTTAGGTTATAAACCTTATTTACAAGATATTGATGTGCCCAATGGAGACAAATTAGATATGGGTGTCGTAGTGTTAGATGATCAAGTAGAAGAACTTAATATAATATCTATTATAGGCAAGGCGCCCCCAGTGCTTATTAAGAAAGACACCATAGAATACAATGCAGATAGTTTTAAAACGCTACCTAATGATAAAGCTGAAGATTTATTAAAAAAATTACCTGGAATAGAGATAGATTTAGAAGGGAATATAACGTATAATGGAATTGAAATAGAAGCCGTTAATGTGGACGGCATGCGGTTTTTTGGAGAGAAAAAGGGAGATATCGCCTTAAAAAACCTTCCGAGTAATGTGGTTAGTAAAGTTCAAATTACCGATTTTAAAACCGATATGCAGAAATTTACTGGCGAAGAATCAGATTCTGGAACTAAAGAATTAAACCTTAAAATTAAAAAAGGAAAAAATAGGGCCACTTTTGGAGATGTTAAGGGCGGCTATGGTACAGATAACAAATATCAGGGCAATGCGAATGTTTTTCAATTAATAGATGGCAAGCAACTAGGTTTTATAGCAGGTACCAATAACATCAATATGTCTAAGGGGTTTAATGCACTGCCCGATACCGATACTAGTAACGGTTATATTGAGTCTGATTTTATCGGTGCCAATTATTCAAAAGGACAATGGAATGAAACCCGGATAAATGGAAATTACAGATATAGTTCACAAAGCACAGATAAGGCACAGAAAAGTCATAGAGAGAATTTTTTGCCTAATTTAAATTATATCACAGACTCAGAAACAACTAGTTTTAATGATTCTGATGCACATCAAGCAGGTGCAGATTTAAAATTTATAATTAAACCTAAGAACAAACCTTCCAATCAAAGGGTCCAATTGTCTAATGAAACAGATTTTAATAGCTTTAATACAGAATCAGGGTCTTTAACAGATCAGCTTTCAAAATCTATTGATGGAGATTTGATAAGTAATTATCATGCATTAAATCAATCTAGGTCTACAAATTATAGTATCAAAAATGAGTTTAGTGTGACTACTATCACTGGAAAAGGAAGAGATTATTTAAATATAAAATTAGGGACTGATTTTGATAAGGGCAATACAGAAAGTGAAAACTATTCTGAAAACGTGCTTTATAAAAAAAATGAGACTATTGTTCAAAATCAAATAAGCGATACGGAAAATAATAGTAGTAAAATTAATTTTAATGCTATGTGGAGTAAAGAACTGTTTCCTAATTTTAGAGTTATTCCTAGGTATACGGCCAGTATTAATTCTCAAACAAATGGAAAGTATATTTACGATTTTGATGAGAGTGCTAATGCATTCAATGCGTTTAATACCCTTTTAAGTTCAGATAGCAAATATGCAACAACTACTGTAAAACCGGCTTTAAGACTGAGATACGAGTATCGAGATTTTCGTTTCGAAATTGAAGGTGCCTATACCAATACGTATCGAAATTATACCGATAAATTAGTGGAAGCACGAGATTTTAGAACGGACTTTGAGTACGCTACCTACTCTGCAAGAGTGCGATATCGCGATAAAAATGGTTATAAAAATATTAATTTAAACTATTACCAAAGTGTTGATCTGCCTTCCGTAAATCAATTGCAGCCCGTTGAAGATGTTGGGAATATTACACATATACGTATTGGGAACCCCTTTCTAGAACCTGAAGTTAGTCATAATGTTCGGTTTGAATATCAAAACAATTTAGCATTTCATAATATCAATATTACTGGAAATGCAAGAGCTCAATTTGTACAAGATAAAATAATTAACGCCACTATTACAGATGAAGATTTAAACAAGCGTACCACCTATGAAAATATTAATGGCGATTATTCATTTTTAGGAAATGTTGCTGTTTCGAAATCTTTTTACAATAAAAAGACAAATATTAATATTAATGCACGTTTAAATGGTGGCTATAATAACGCTCTTTCCATTCAAAATGCTATTGAATTTACAGCAAAAACCACAACCATAGCACCGTCCCTATCTTTTAGGTATTCTTATGATAATAAGTTCGACTTTAGTGCTACATACCGCTATTCTATTAATAAAAGTGTTTTTGATACTAATGTGTTTAGTGATAATGATTACTTTGTTCAGAATTTAGATTTTGATACTTCAATTTTTTTCTTGAAAAATGTTTTTCTTTCCAATAAGGTCTCTTACCGCTATAATAGTAGGGTGGGTGATATGTTTGATGGCAATGCGGTGTTCTGGAATGCAGGCTTAGGGATAGAGTTGTGGGACAATAAGGCGACGTTAACCTTAGTAGGCTACGATATGCTTGGGAAAAACAATGGTTATAGAAGAACAGTTACCGAAACCTATGTTCAAGATGTTGAAAATAAGATATTAGAACAATATTTTATGTTGAATTTCACCTATAAATTCGGAAGTTTTGCGGGTCAAAAAATGAACATGAGAGATGGTGGTTCAAGGGGAGGTAGAGGCGCTAGAGGTGGCGGTTCAAGAGGGCGGTAGTGTTTTTGTGTTTCCTACACTGCGAATATGCAAATGAGGCGCTCATGCCTTATTTTGAAAAGCTTTATTGTAAAAACGATAATAAATAATATTATATTTTCCTAAATATATTGTATATTTGCACGCAATTATAACGTAATTGCACAATGATCGCACATCAAAACAAAATAATAGGAGAAGGACTAACTTACGACGACGTCCTTTTAGTTCCAGCTTTCTCAGAAGTTCTTCCTAGAGAAGTGAATATCCAAACTAAATTTACACGTAATATAACTATCAATGTCCCTATTATTTCGGCAGCGATGGATACTGTTACAGAAAGTAAAATGGCTATTGCCATGGCACAAGAAGGTGGTATTGGGGTTCTGCATAAAAACATGACAATAGAGGATCAAGCCTTAAAAGTTAGAAGAGTTAAGCGGGCCGAAAGTGGCATGATAATGGATCCAGTAACCTTACCGCTTACAGCAAATGTTAAGGACGCCAAAAAGTATATGTCAGAATATAGTATTGGTGGAATACCCATTGTGGATGAAAACGGTATTTTGAAGGGGATTGTAACCAATCGTGATTTGCGTTTTGAGCATGAAAACAAAAAACAGATTACAGAAGTTATGACTAAGGAAAACTTAGTAACAGCTGGAGTTGGTACTTCTTTAGGTGAAGCAGAACTTATACTTCAAGAACATAAAATTGAAAAACTGCTTATTGTAGATGATAACTACAAATTGTCTGGTTTAATAACCTTTAGAGATATTACAAAGTTAAGTCAGAAACCCAATGCCAATAAAGATCAATTTGGCCGTTTGCGTGTAGCAGCAGCTATTGGTGTTACTGCAGATGCAGTAATGAGAACAGAAGCTTTGGTTAATGCGGGTGTAGATGCCATTGTTATCGATACGGCACATGGGCACACCAAGGGCGTTGTTTTGGTTTTAAAAGAGATAAAAGCAAAGTTTCCAAATCTGGATGTGGTGGTTGGAAACATAGCAACGGGTGCCGCCGCTAAATATTTAGTAGATGCTGGTGCAGATGCGGTAAAAGTAGGAATAGGCCCAGGGTCTATCTGTACAACTCGAGTTGTGGCAGGTGTTGGTTTTCCACAGTTTTCTGCTGTATTAGAGGTGGCAGCGGCAATAAAAGGTAGTGGTGTTCCGGTAATTGCAGATGGAGGTATTCGTTATACCGGAGACATCCCCAAAGCCATTGCTGCAGGAGCAGATACCGTTATGTTAGGCTCGCTTTTAGCGGGAACAAAAGAATCTCCAGGGGAAACCATTATTTATGAAGGTCGGAAATTTAAGTCTTACCGAGGTATGGGGTCTGTTGAAGCCATGAAACAAGGTAGTAAAGATCGTTATTTCCAAGATGTAGAAGACGATATTAAAAAATTAGTACCAGAAGGTATTGTAGGCCGTGTACCATATAAAGGGGAGTTGTTTGAAAGCATTCACCAATTTATTGGCGGATTACGTGCTGGGATGGGCTATTGTGGCGCAAAAGATATTGAAGCCTTAAAAGAAACAGGGCAGTTTGTTAAAATCACATCAAGTGGTATTAACGAGAGTCATCCTCATGATGTAACGATTACCAATGAATCTCCTAATTATTCAAGATAATTTTAAAATCCTATAAATTATAAAGCCCATAGCAAATCAAAAGATTTTGTTATGGGTTTTTTATTTAAAACCTTCTCATAGTTTTTAAAAAGGAGAGTGTTATTTGGCTTCGATACCAGGTATTACTGTAAGGTAATCCGTATGATGGGGGTTAAAAAATAAATGCTTTTAAATAACTATAAACAATTCCTCAATAACTATTTTAATTTTGTAAATTTGCCTGCGTTTATAAGCGCAACATGACAACTACAACAAAATACATATTTGTAACCGGTGGGGTTACATCATCACTAGGAAAAGGAATTATTGCAGCCTCTCTTGCAAAACTCTTGCAAGCTCAAGGTTACCGAGTGACCATTCAAAAATTAGACCCTTATATTAATGTCGATCCAGGAACTTTAAATCCTTACGAGCATGGCGAATGCTATGTAACGGAAGATGGTGCAGAAACGGATTTGGACCTAGGCCACTACGAACGTTTTTTAAACGTAAATACCAGTCAGGCCAATAATGTTACTACAGGACGTATTTATCAAAGTGTTATTGAAAAAGAACGCCGCGGAGAGTTTTTAGGAAAAACCGTTCAGGTTGTGCCACATATTACAAATGAAATAAAAAGGCGTATCCAGATTTTAGGGAATTCAGGAGAGTATGATATTATAATTACCGAAATAGGAGGTACAGTAGGCGATATTGAGTCCTTACCATATATTGAGGCAGTACGCCAGCTGCGTTGGGATTTAGGAGATAATAATGGTATTGTAATCCATTTAACTTTAGTGCCTTACCTATCTGCTGCCGGCGAATTAAAAACAAAACCCACACAGCATAGTGTAAAAACATTAATGGAGAGCGGGGTACAAGCCGATATTCTGGTTTGTAGAACAGAACATTATCTTCCAAAAGATTTACGGAAAAAGTTAGCCTTGTTTTGCAATGTTAGGGAAGAGGCCGTTATCCAGTCCATCGATGCATCTACTATTTATGATGTTCCAAACCTAATGCTTAATGAAGGTTTGGATAAAGTAGTTCTTAAAAAACTAGCTCTCAATAGTTCGGTTCCTGATATTACGGCTTGGAATACATTTGTAAAACGCCATAAAAACCCATCACATGAAGTAACGATTGGTTTGGTTGGTAAATATGTGGAACTACAAGATTCTTATAAGTCTATTTTAGAATCGTTTATACATGCGGGTGCAGAAAACAGCGTAAAAGTAAATGTGGAATCCGTTCATTCAGAATACTTAAACGAAGATAATATTAAGCTAAAACTGGGTCATCTGGATGCTGTGTTAGTAGCGCCAGGCTTTGGAGAGCGTGGTATAGAAGGTAAAATTACTGCTGTTAAATTTGTAAGGGAAAATAATATTCCGTTTTTAGGCATATGTTTAGGTATGCAAATGGCTGTTATTGAGTTTGCACGTAACGTGTTGGGCATAAAAGATGCTAACTCTACAGAAATGAACTCGGTTACTGCCAATCCTGTAATAGATTTGATGGAAGACCAAAAGTCCATTACCGATAAAGGAGGAACCATGCGACTTGGATCTTGGGCCTGTGAATTGAAGCCGGGTAGCCTAATGCATAAAGTATATAATACAGATGTTATTAAAGAGCGGCACAGGCACCGTTATGAATTTAATAGTGCGTATAAAGATGAATTAGAGGCTGCAGGTATGGTTGCAACAGGATGTAATCCAGACACAAAACTGGTTGAAGTTGTTGAAGTGCCCAGTCACCCTTGGTTTGTTGGCGTACAATATCACCCCGAGTACAAAAGCACTGTTATAAATCCACATCCATTATTTGTGGCTTTTGTAAACGCGGCATTACAATATAAAAAGAAAAATAAAAGTGCCAGTGTGTCACAAAACTAATTGTGGATACATTTTTGACTAGAAAAACCTTTATACACTAAAAGGACTACAGGGTTTTTTATAACCTTTTGGGTCTAAAACTAAAAGATGGAAGAAAAAAAATTAGACATAAATTCGATATTGGGCTTTGCCCTTATTTTTGGAATTTTAATGTATATGCTTTGGCAAAATCAACCTACTCCCGAGGAGTTGGAGGCGCAAGAAAAAGCAAAACAAGAACAGCTTGTTAAAGAACAGAACGTAAACGAGCAAAAAGATATACTTGTAACCAGTGCTCAAGATTATGCAGTAGGGGCTTCTTCAGACTCGTTGCAACTAATACAGTTAAAAAATAAGTTTGGTGCGTTCGCATATTCTTCAACGTTGGTTTCTGAAAAAGATGCAGAAACTTTAGTGGAAACCGACCTATTGGCATTAAAATTTAGCGCTAAAGGAGGCTATTTATCTGAAGTAAAACTTAAAGAGTTTACCAACTTTAACAATAAGCCTATTTATATTATTAAAGAAGGTAATGCAGATTTCAATATTAATTTTGGAACTACCGATAGCCGTATTTTAAATACCAAAGATTTACATTTTCAACCCACGGTAACCAAAAACGGCGATATCACTGTGGTTTCTATGAAATTAAAAGTGTCTGAAAGTAAATTCTTGGAATATCGTTATGAGCTTAAGCAAGACGATTATATGATGGGCTTTAGTATCCGTTCTCAAGGCTTGAGCGATGTTATCAATAATTCTCACGAGATAAATCTAGATTGGAAACTTAAAACCTATAGAAACGCAAAAAGTATTTCCTATGAAAACAGATATACCGAGATGGTTTTTGAATATGAAGGCGGTAAGGACGATTATTTAGGACAACAAGAAGCTACCGACGATACGGCTAAAGATTTAACCTACGTGGCTTTTAAACAACATTTCTTTACGTCTATTTTATTGGCAGATACACCATTTAAAACGGCTTCGCTTGAATCTAAAAATTTAGTCCAAGATGAAGAAATCGATACGGTTTATACCAAAATGTTTGCAGTAAAACTGCCTATAGAACTTGCTGGTGGCGAGATTAATAAAACCTTAGATTGGTATTATGGTCCAAGTGATTTTAAGATATTAAATAAATACGATAGAAATTTAGATGAAATTGTACCGCTGGGTTGGGGAATTTTTGGTTGGATAAATAAATTTATTTTCATCCCTTTATTTGCCTTTCTAGGTGGCTTTATGCCTTATGGTATCGCCATTATTGTCATGACCATCTTAATAAAACTGCTCTTGTCTTTTGTGCAATACAAGCAGTTTTTATCGCAAGCAAAATTAAAAATCCTGAAACCAGAATTGGATGCCATTCGTGAGAAGCATAAGGACAATAAAATGAAAGCGCAACAAGAAACCATGGCATTGCAAACTAAAGCAGGTGCCAGTCCGTTATCGGGTTGTTTACCGGCATTGATCCAATTGCCCGTGTTTTATGCGTTATTTCAATTCTTCCCATCAGCGTTCGATTTACGTCAAAAAAGCTTCCTTTGGGTAGAAGACCTATCCTCGTATGATACTATTGCAGAACTGCCTTTCCGTATTCCGTTTTATGGCGATCACGTAAGTTTGTTCCCCATATTGGCCTCTATCGCTATTTTCTTTTATATGAAATTGACTACTGGGCAGAATATGGCTTCGCAACCGCAACAAGAAGGGATGCCAGATATGGCAAAAATGATGAAATATATGATGTATTTCTCTCCTATAATGATGTTGTTTTTCTTTAATAATTATGCATCGGGATTAAGTTTGTATTATTTCATCTCCAATCTTATTAGTATTGGTATTATATTGGTAATCAAACATTATATTTTGGATGAAGAGAAAATCCATGCGCAAATTCAAGTAAAGAAAAAAGCGCCTAAAAAGGAAAGTCGTTTCCAAAAGAAAATGGCGGAAATGATGGAGCAAGCTGAAAAGCAGAAACAAATGCAACAAAAGAAAAAGAAATAATGGAATAAAAGGTGTCAATAATATTGGCGCTTATAGATCTAAAAAGCTGTCAACGTAATTTTGGCAGTTTTTTTTTATAAGAAATTTAAAACTCAACCGTTATTAAACATGATTTCGAAAACAACACTATAATTATTCTTATATGAAAACAAAACATGTTCTTTTATGTTTCTTACTCTTTGGGAGTTTTGCTTTTTCTCAAGACATTAATCAATTTGATGCTCAAGGGAAACGCCATGGTATTTGGAAAAAAAATTTTGACGATTCCAATGTTTTGAGGTATGAAGGAGCTTTTTCTCATGGAAAAGAAATCGGACTTTTTAAGTTTTATAAAAATATAGGCAATAAAGCGGTTTTAACTGCCACTAAACAGTTTAATGAAAAGAATAATAAAGCAGAGGTGCGGTTTCTTTCGTCTACGGGAAAACTTATTAGCGAAGGGCTGATGGATGGGAAACGGTATGTGTCTACTTGGAAATACTATCAGAAAAACTCAAATGCATTACTTATTCTAGAACATTATAATGATGTGGGCAAATTGGAAGGAGAACGTTTTGTCTATTATCCAAACGGTCAAATAGCAGAAAAGCAACACTATAAAAATGGAAAACGCGAAGGACTATCCCAATGGTTTTCTGAAAAAAATGTAGTGCTTAAAACGTTTATTTATGAAAATGATACTTTGCATGGTGCGTCTAAGATTTTCAACCCTAAAGGCGAGCTTATTATAGAAGGTTTTTATAATAATGGAAAAAAGCATGGTATATGGAAGTATTACGAAAATAAAACTCTAATAGAAGAAAAAAACTTTACTGAAAACTAAAGTATCAATTAACTTGATACTAAAAAGACTGCCTTTTTAGACAGTCTTTTTTAATTACGATAAGCCATTCATGAAAAATTAGCTTGTCGTGCTATTTATCCTTTTAATTTTTAGAATTAAGGAAGTAATACTTTATCAATAACATGCACCACACCATTTGTAGCTTGAATATCTACTAAAGTAGTTACAATATTGCTTACTCTAGCATTCGTATCGGTTAATGTGAAATCTGTTGCATTTGCTGTTATAGCTCCGCCCAAAGTGGTTATGTTTCCTGTTTGTAAATTATTAGATGGTACATTGGCATTAACAATGTGCTGTAATAATACGGCATCTACTGTAGAAGTTGGAATTTCTGAAAGTGCTGTTACATTTAACTCTTCCAACAATAAATCAAAGGCGCCATTAGTAGGAGCGAAAACTGTAAAAGGTCCTGTATTAGCGTCGGACACAGTAGCTATGTAAGGCACTGTTGGTTCGCCAGAGTCTGCATAAGCTAAGGCATCAACTAAAGTGGATAGTGCCGGGTTTGTAGTAGCAAATGTAGCAATGGTAGGTAAAGCTATTACTTTGTCAACAACATGTACAATGCCATTTGAGGCCATGATATCTGCGGTTTGTACTTTTGAACTCCCATTAAAGATAACACTATTGTTTCCTCCGTCATAATAAATACTTAATTTATTAGAGTTTGGACCCTCTGCTAAAGTATTAGCGTAACCGGTTTTACCAATTAAATCTTTAGATGTAATGTTTGTTCCATCAATAATATGGTTCAATAGAATTTGTTTTAAAACCGCAGTAGGTACTTCAGATAAAGAACTAAACCCGTTATCTGTTAAAAATGCTGTAAATGCAGCATCTGTAGGTGCTAAAACAGTTTTATTTCCTTCAGCAACAAGGGCGGCATCTAAATTAGCCTTAATTGCAGCTTGAACGAGTATGTTTAAGCCTGCGGACTGAGCAGTTTCTACAATATTTAATGATGTAGGAGGAGGTGTGTGGTCGTCATCATTGTCGCATGCTGTAACAAAAAGCAAACCAACAAATGCCATGGCTAGAGTTTTTAAATAATTTAAATTTTTCATATGTTTTAAGTTTTATTTGTTGTTTAACAAATATATATAATAATTAAACAATAATAGTTTGTTTTGTTTAGTTAATTTTAGAAAATAATAAACAAAAAAGGCATTAATACTATTTTAACGAAAAGACCTATTACATAAACACTCTAATTATACGTATCTTTGTATCCTAATTTTTTATAATGAAAAGAGTAGTTATTGGACTTTCAGGAGGTGTGGATTCAAGTGTTGCAGCTTATCTATTAAAGGAGCAAGGGTATGAGGTGATAGGTTTGTTTATGAAAAACTGGCATGACGACTCCGTTACCATTTCTGATGAATGCCCATGGTTAGAGGATAGTAATGATGCAATGCTGGTTGCTGATAAACTGGGAATTCCTTTTCAAACTGTAGATTTAAGTGAAGAGTATAAGTCTCGAATTGTAGATTATATGTTCCATGAATATGAAAAAGGTAGAACGCCAAATCCCGATGTGCTTTGTAATAGGGAAATAAAATTTGATGTTTTCATGAAAATAGCGTTAAATTTAGGTGCAGATTTCGTGGCAACTGGACATTATTGTAGAAAGGGACGTATTGAAAAAAACGGTAAAACCCACTACCAGTTATTAGCTGGGGTGGATGCGAATAAAGACCAGTCTTATTTTTTATGTCAGTTGTCTCAATCTCAATTGAAGAAATCCCTGTTCCCCATTGGAGCGCTTACAAAACCTGAAGTACGGGACATAGCCACAAAGTTGGACTTAATAACTGCTGAAAAAAAAGACTCTCAAGGGCTATGTTTTATTGGTAAAGTGAAATTACCGGATTTTCTACAACAGCAATTAAAACCTAAAGAAGGTTTCATTGTAGAGATTTCTAAGGAAAGTGATCTTTATAAGACGGAAATCCCTAATTTTAAGACGGAGGAAGATAAACTCCATTTTTTATCCAAAAAAACAGAGTATCAGCTGGAAGCAGGTAAAATAATCGGAAAGCATCAAGGTGCCCATTATTATACCAAAGGGCAGCGTAGAGGTTTAGGTGTTGGAGGGCATGTGGAACCTTTATTCATTATAGATACTAATGTTGATGACAATATCATATATACAGGAGAAGGCAAAGACCATCCTGGCTTGTTAAAAAAAGCTTTATTTATTGCTAATGACGAACTGCATTGGGTACGCGAAGATTTATCGCTTCATTTAGGAGAAACTATGGAGGTGCAAGCTCGAATACGTTACCGACAGCCATTGCAAAAAGCAACCTTGCATAAAGTTGAAACAGGCTTGTATGTGGCATTCGAAGCCTTTCAATCTGCTATGGCCGAAGGACAATTCGTGGCATGGTATATAAAAGATGAGCTTATAGGTTCTGGGGTGATTTCGTAATAATGTTTTAACTTATTGCTTTATGAAGAATAAAATACTCGTGTTTTTTATTGTTTTTCATACTATGGGATTTGCCCAACTTGATGATGCTTGGCTTTATTTTACAGATAAAGACAAGGTAGCAACTTCTATAGAAAACCCTATTAGTATACTGTCTGAAAAAGCCATCCAAAGAAAAAAAAGACACCGTATCCTTATAGATGTTAGGGATGTACCTGTAAATCAAAATTACATCGATCAAATAAAGAAGATTACGGGGATTTCAGTTATGGCAAAATCCAAATGGTTTAATGCAGTACATGTTAGAGGACGTCAAAGTGACATTCAAGCTTTGTCCTCTTTAAGTTTCGTAAATAGGATAGCGTTTGCAGCAAGAAATACTACTGCCAGTAAAAATGCTCAAATAAGGGATAAGGATAAGGTTAAATTGGAAAATACCCAAACGGTATTGGATTATGGAGATGCCTTTAACCAAATAAAAATGTTTAATGGCGATGCTTTACATCTTTTAAACTATACAGGCTCGGGCATGACTGTTGCTATTATGGATGCCGGTTTTTCAAATGTAGATTCTATGTCTTCTTTTGAAAGATCGAGAACTGCCAAAAACATTATAGGGACTTACGATTTTGTGGATAGAAAAGTAGGGGTTTATACTAAAAGTAATCACGGTACGCATGTATTGAGCCATATGGCAGGATACATACCAGGGGAGTTTGTTGGTACAGCACCAGATGCAGCGTACTATTTATTCATTACAGAGGATACCACTATAGAAAATCCAGTAGAAGAAAGCTATTGGGTAGAAGCAGCAGAGCGCGCCGATAGTTTGGGTGTTGATGTGATCAATACCTCTTTGGGATATACCCTTTATGACGATACACGTTATAGCTACACGCCTGAGAATATGGATGGGAATACGGCATTTATTACAAAAGGAGCCAATATTGCTTTTGAAAAAGGGATGCTTCTCGTAAATGCCGCAGGTAACGAAGGGAATAATTCTTGGGGAATTGTAGCTGCGCCTGCTGATGCCGCTGGTGTTTTTACGGTTGGTGCCGTGGATGCTAAAGGGAATTTGGCGAATTTTAGCTCAAGGGGCAGTGCTTCGCAAGCCACCTGGAAGCCAGATGTAGTAGCGCAGGGCCAAGCTAGTTATTTAATTAATGGAGATGATACTATTAGGACAGGGAATGGCACATCATATAGTGCCCCAATTATGGCTGGGGGCTTGGTATGTTTATGGCAGGCCATGCCTAATAAAACGAATGTAGAAATTATGCAATTGGTTCGCGAGTCTGCTTCACAGTTTGGGTCTCCAGACTTTAATTTAGGGTATGGTATCCCAGATTTACAAGCGGTAGTTAGTAAGGTGCTGTATACTGAAATTATAGAAAAAGAAAATGATAACTTGAAATTATTTCCTAATCCAACTTCGAGCCAGCTCTACTTTAGCCTGACAACCAACATCGATAGCCATAGATTGAAGCTTTATGATGTTTTTGGGCGTGAGGTGCTTAATATTATAATGTCATTAGAAAACAATCCTATAGATTTAACATTTTTATCGCCTGGCATGTACTTGGCTAGAGTAGAATCAAAAACCAAATCGAAAACAATTAAGATTTTAAAAAACTAATGGAGAATAGCATTACCACATTGTTAGAAATTAAATATCCCATCATTCAAGCGGGTATGGTTTGGAACAGCGGTTGGCGTTTGGCATCTGCAGCGAGTAATTCAGGTATTTTAGGGCTTATTGGGGCAGGCTCGATGCATCCAGAAGTTTTGAGAGAACATATAAAAAAATGTAAAAAGGCAACACATAAGGCTTTTGGTGTAAATGTACCGTTGCTATACCCAGATATTCAAAATATCATGAATATTATTGTGGAAGAAAACGTAAAAATTGTGTTTACTTCTGCTGGAAATCCAAAAACCTGGACCTCATGGCTTAAAGAGAAAGGGATTACCGTGGTACATGTTGTAAGTAGTGTGGCGTTTGCTAAAAAAGCTGAAGAGGCTGGTGTAGATGCAGTGGTAGCTGAGGGTTTTGAGGCCGGAGGACATAATGGACGGGATGAAACGACTACGTTTACTCTCATTCCGATGGTGAAAGAATATATAAAAATACCGCTAATTGCAGCGGGAGGAATAGCTACAGGGCGAGGCATGCTTGCAGCCATGATTTTGGGAGCAGATGGTGTTCAAATCGGGAGTAGGTTTGTGGCTAGTGAAGAGTCGTCCGCACATCAAGCATTTAAACAACTGGTTGTAGATTCTAAAGAAGGAGATACCCAGTTAACACTTAAAGAATTGGCTCCCGTTAGACTTATTAAAAATGATTTTTATAATGCCATTCAGAAGCTGTATAAAAACGCGGCAACTACCGAAGAAATAAGAGCATTATTAGGGAAGGGACGTGCTAAAAAAGGCATGTTTGAAGGCGATTTAGAGAATGGTGAATTGGAGATTGGCCAAGTTTCAGGACTGATTAACGATATAAAACCAGTATCTAAAATTATTTCTGATATAATGGATGAGTTTGAAGATGCTAAGAGAACTATTTAGAAAACTCATAAATCAAGCGTTCAGCATCATCTCAAGATTATATAATTACTTTACACAACTTATTTTAATTAACATAGGTGCATACTTTCGCAGAATCGTTCAATCCTAAAATTAAACTGTGTAGAACGATGTTTAGAGAATTATGAGATGTCAAATGCATTCTTTATAAATTAATTAAATGATCGACATGGTTTATATAGTTTCTCCATAATATTCCTTAACCCTAAATCAATTCATTTGATAGTCTTAAAAACGCAAAAACCTACTAATCATGCGATTAACAGGTTTTTGATAGGGATTGATATACTAAATGGTCGGGATGACAGGATTTGAACCTGCGACCACACGGCCCCCAGCCGTGTACGCTACCGGACTGCGCTACATCCCGATTATTAATGAGCCGCAAAGTAAACCTTTTTTGTTAAAATTTAAAAATATTTATAGGTCTTTAACTTTAATTTTAAATAAGAATTCTTTTTTTGTAAATAACGGTAATAGAAAGTGTTTAATAAATCGTTTTTTAGTGGGGTGAAATGTTTTTTAATGTATTCATTATGATTATGTGGCGTGGTGTAGCTCTCGAAAGTTGTTTAGAACTTTCTACTAATGGTCAATCCATCTCGAATAGGTAACATCACTGTTTCAATACGGGGATCTTCTTTTAGTAGTATATTGTACTCTAAAAGTGCTTTTGTAGAAAGGTCATGAGGCTTTAAAGGCTCTAATACTTTCCCGCTCCAAAGCACATTGTCAGATAATATAATGCCACCCGAGTTCATTGTATCGATAATACAATTAAAGTAATTGGGATAATTTTCTTTATCTGCATCAATAAAAACCAAATCAAAGCATTTATCCAATTTCGGAATAATTTCCAAAGCATTTCCCAAATGTTGAAAAATCTGATTTCCATAATTGGATTTGTCAAAATACTTTCTTTGAAAATCGATCAACTCTTCATTAATATCAATGGTATGCAATTCCCCATCCTGTTGCATGCCCTCCGCTAAACATAATGCAGAGTAGCCTGTGTAAGTTCCAATTTCCAATATGTTTTTCGGATTTACTAATTTAGAAATCATACTTAAAATGCGTCCTTGATAATGCCCACTAAGCATACGAGGCTGCAATATTTTTTGATATGTTTCACGTGACAATTGCTGCAATAATTCTGGTTCATTTTCAGAGTGTTGCACAACATAATCATCTAAATTTTCTGGTATAAAATGCATATTTAATTTTCTAAATTAATCTGTTAATGCCTTTTACGGTGGCGAGAAAAAGCCTCCACGTTTTGAGCCATTTTTTTGTTTTGGGCGTGCCCCAAGGGTCGGGCTTTCCGCTATATCTTTTTTGTTTTTAAGAACAAAAAAGGATGCCGCTACAATCCCTCACGCGGTTATCGACTATAATAAAAGCTTAAAATTACTAATTAAAATTCACAAACAACTCTTCCTCGAAAAAACCTTAACAAAATGCGTTTACTTTTATAGTAGTTAGGTTTCCTCTAAATTATTTCCATTCAAATTAGTTTTATTTTAAATATACAAGCTTATTTTTTTTTGGAGGTTTTTTTTGAACAGAAATAGACTTTTTTAAATAAGGTTAAAAATTGGTGCTAAATGTCCTGCAATTATATATTTTATTAAACCTATCTGCAACTTCAGTCAATTATACCATTGAGGAAATCTCAACAGCCTTAACAGCTCTTAATATTGGTACAGATTTATTATGGTATATGGTTGAAACAGGAGGTACTGGCCCTGTTATATCCCCTTTACTAGGTACGTACGTAATAGGGGTAAGTTTTTTTTATTGGTTTCAAGTATTAATGATGATGATGGTTGCGAAAGTGAACTGCGGAAATTATAGTAACAGTAGAAACGCTATTGAGACTAGAAGAAGCAAATAGGTTAAGCAACATCCATATCTATCCAAATCCAACGCAGGGAAGTGTATCTGTTTTTGTGCCATAAGCCCAAGAGATAACAATAACCGTGTGCAATCATAATGGACGTTTACTTTTAAAACAATTGCATACCGGTACTCATTTTTATATGGATTTTTGGGCTTATAAAGTTGGTGTTTATTTACTAAAAATGCACATTGATAGAAATGAAAATGTAAAAAGAATAATAAAAAATTAACGTATTTAAACCATTAATTAGCGTAATATAAAATAGCGATTTATTAAAATAGAGGCGCTATTTTTTATAAGCCATTTTCTAGAACGATTTGATTTAGTCATCTAAAAACAAACTATTCAGCACCTGCAATAATCGTTCTTTTAAAAGTATAAATAAATCCATCAGCCCCAGAGGCATTAATCATTTTGTTTTGATCGATTATTAACTCAGACTGAGTAGGCGTAATAATTTCGCCAAACTCATGTGTTTCTAAAAATAAATAAGATTTAGAGTTTTTTACAGGCATAGATATATTGTAAGATCCGGTATCTAAACCATCTTGGAGGGTTTCATCTGTATTGTTATTTTGCACGATTAAAGTGCCATCTCCATTTTCATTAACATTAAAAACCCATATAATAGTTCCCATTTCATAATCCGTATCCACTCCAGCTATTCCGCCTTTGGTATTGGTTAAGTGCCATTGGAAGGTTTGTTTTTCTAAGGGCGCAAGCTGTAAGTCGTCATTATTATTTAGTGAGCAGCTTGAAAGTATAAACATACACATAAATAGTACACTATAGTTTCGCTTCATGGATTACTTTTTTTAAGAATATATGGTATAATATAGATGTAAAAGTAGGGATAAGGTTGCGTTAAAATACTAATTAATTTAAATTTGATATATCTTTAAACGAGAGCTATTCTGTAAAGCATAACGTGTTCTTTAGTTTAAAACTTAACTATTCTTTAAATAAAACACTATGGTATTTTTTCAAAATGAAATACAATTAAAGCCTCGTACCAGAGGATTTCATTTAATTACAGATGTGATTGCTGAGGCCATTCCAGAAATTCGTCAAATAAAAGTTGGTCAGCTTCAGGCATTCATCAAGCATACATCTGCAAGCTTAACGATTAATGAAAATGCCGACGATACGGTAAGAACTGATTTCGAAAGTCATTTTAATATTATGGTTCCAGAAAACGCCAAGTACTTTAAACATATTTATGAAGGCTCTGACGATATGCCTGCACATATTAAAGCATCGTTGCTTGGAAGTAATGTACAGGTACCCATAACCAATGGAAAACTGAACATGGGTATTTGGCAAGGTATTTATCTATGTGAACACAGGAATAGAGGTGGAGCCAGAAACCTTGTAATTACCGCTTATGGGATATAAATGCGATAGAGGCTATCAGGCTTGCACTTTTTCTTTTTCAATAAGCAACATTTCCAAAACATGCTCAACACCATATTCGTCGTTGGTTTTAGTTTCAAAGCGCGCAATCTCTTTTACATCGGGATGTGCATTTTTCATGGCATAACTAAAATACGCTAGTTTTAACATCTCTATATCATTATTGTAATCGCCAAACACCATTGTTTCTTCCGAAGAAATATTATAAGTATCTTGTAATAATTTAATAGCATGTCCTTTATTGGCTAAGTTATCTGAGATATCGACCCAATGCCGTGCAGAAGTTTTTACTTTAAAGTCCGTTTTTAAATGTTTTATAAATGGATAGATAAATTTTTCTGAACTCTCCTCATGAAAAAGAGCCACCTTATAAATGTCTTCATCTATCTCATGGGCATCATCAATAAACTCATAATTAGGGTAATATTCTGTTAAGAGGTTTAATAAGGCTTTAGAACTGCTTTTAACATAAGCTTGGTTTTTTCCGCAAAAAACGGGATGTGCATGGTCTAAAGAGTTAACCAAGCTTATAATGTTTGAAAGCTTGTCTTTCTTTAAAGGTGTAGATAAAAGGGTTTCTGTTTTATTGGAAACAAGGCCACCATTTTCTGAAACAATAATAATGTCGTCTTTTATTGTGCTCAATTTTTTAATAATGCTATAACGTGGCCGTCCACTCGCAGCTACGAATAGAATATCATGCGCAGCCATTTTATTAAATAGCTTTAAAAATTTGGCGCTCACTTCATGTTTAGAGTTTAATAACGTGCCATCCATATCGGTAACAACTAATCTTACTTTTGATAAATTCATGTTCAATATTATTTAAAAGGTAAATCCAGAATTCGAGACACTACAAAACTATTGAAATATGCTTTCTAGGTTTTTATGTTTCTTTAGGTTCGGAGTTTTTGTTTTAGACCATTAAAAATCTGCTAAAAAACAGCATCAAATGGTTTAGAATTCTTAATCTAAAATCAATTGGCAAAAGTAATACTAGTAAATCGGATTGTCATTTTTTTAAAGTTAATATTAGTTAAACAAAAAAAATCCGATTCTTTCGAACCGGATTTATTATTAAGCGAATAATATGATTTACAATAGGCGAAACGCCTTATTTTATTTTCTCGATTACGGCTTTAAAGGCCTGTGGGTTGTTCATAGCTAAATCTGCTAAAACCTTACGGTTTAATTCAATGTCATTAGCTTTTAATTTCCCCATAAATTGAGAATAAGATAAACCATGTTCTCTGGCTCCAGCGTTTATACGCGTAATCCATAAAGCACGGAATGTTCTTTTTTTAACTCTGCGGTCTCTATACGAGTACTGCATCGCTTTATCTACTGCATTTTTTGCTACTGTCCAAACGTTTTTACGTCTTCCAAAGTAGCCTTTAGCTTGTTTAAGCACCTTTTTTCTACGGGCTCTCTTTGCTACAGAATTTACTGATCTTGGCATAATTTTTAATTGTGTTTTGTAGTAGGCGGTCGATAGCCGACACTTTTATATTTAAATAAATTAAATCTCGATAACTATCGGATATATAATTTATTTAAACAGCCTAACTCCAGGGTTTATAAATAGTTTTAACCGGTTAAATATAAATGTTACTTTAAACGCAACATCAATTTAACATTGCTTTCGTCCGACTTATGAACTAATGTATCATGAGTTAACGCAAGCTTACGCTTTTTAGATTTCTTTGTTAAGATATGACTCTTAAAAGCATGTTTTCTTTTAATCTTACCAGTGCCTGTTAACTTAAAACGTTTTTTGGCACTAGATTTTGTTTTCATTTTTGGCATTTTCTTCTCCTAGTTTTAATTATTTCGCTTAATATCTTTATTGCTGTTTCAACACCATTTCGATAATAAATATCGAAATGGTGTTGTTTCGGCATGTATGGAATCTTAATTATTTCTTTGGTGCAAGAAACATGGTCATACGCTTACCTTCTAAACGAGGCATCTGTTCCACCTTTCCTAACTCTTCCAAATCTTGGGCTAATCTTAATAATAAAATTTGTCCTTGTTCTTTAAATATAATCGAACGGCCTTTAAAGAAAACAAAAGCTTTAAGTTTGGCTCCTTCTTTTAAGAACTTCTCAGCATGTTTTCTTTTAAACTCGTAATCATGGTCATCTGTTTGAGGCCCAAAACGAATCTCCTTAACTGTTACTTTGGTTGCTTTAGATTTTAAAACTTTGTCACGTTTCTTTTGCTCATAAAGAAACTTTTTATAATCCATAACCTTACAAACAGGAGGGTCAGCATTTGGTGAAATCTCAACAAGATCCAATTCTTGCTCGGTAGCTATTCTCATAGCATCACCTTTTGTGTAGATACCAATTTCTACATTGTCTCCAACAAGGCGTACTTTTTGTGCTGTAATCTTAGAGTTAATCTTATGTTTATCCTCTTGTGAAACCCTTCTGGGTTGCTGTCTTCTTCTAATTGCTATGGCGTTATGTTTTTAAGTTAAACTTAGTTTTAAAACGGTTTCAACGTTTTTTTTATTTCATTTTTTATGATAATTGAGAAGTCTTCTACTGAAATCATCCCCAAATCTTTGCCACCATGTTGACGCACAGTGATTTTGTTTTCTTGCTCTTCTTGTTCGCCTATGATAATCATATAGGGGTGTTTTTGCATTTCTGCTTCCCGGATTTTCTTTCCTATGGTCTCATTTCTATGGTCAACAAGGGCGCGAATTTCGTCATTTTCTAGCAAATTTAAAACTTTTTCAGAATATTTTTCAAATTTTTCGCTAATTGACAATATAATAACCTGTGTTGGCATCAGCCAAAGTGGAAAATTACCACCAGTATGTTCTAATAATAAGGCTATAAAACGCTCCATACTGCCAAAAGGGGCACGATGGATCATTACAGGTCTGTGCAACTCATTATCACTACCTTTATAAGTTAAATCAAAGCGTTCGGGTAAATTATAGTCTACTTGAATAGTACCAAGTTGCCAACGTCTTCCCAAAGCATCTTTCACCATAAAATCCAATTTAGGGCCATAAAAAGCGGCTTCCCCTGTTTCAATAACAAAATCGAGGCCTTTATCGGTAGCGGCATTAATAATAGCTTGCTCTGCTTTTTCCCAGTTTTTCACATCCCCTATATATTTGTCGGGGTTTTCAGGATCCCTTACAGAAACCTGTGCGGTAAAGTTCTCGAACCCTAAGGAGCCAAATACATAAAGGACTAAATCAATCACATCCTTAAATTCTTTATCCAATTGTTCTGGCATACAAAACAAATGGGCATCATCTTGGGTAAAACCTCTAACACGAGTTAAGCCGTGCAGTTCTCCACTTTGCTCATATCTATAAACGGTGCCAAATTCGGCATAGCGTTTTGGTAAATCTTTGTAAGACCATTGCGAGCTATTATAAATTTCACAATGGTGCGGACAGTTCATGGGCTTTAATAAAAACTCCTCATCCTCTTTCGGGGTTTTTATCGGCTGGAAGCTATCTTCACCATATTTAGCATAATGTCCAGAAGTTACATAAAGTTCCTTTTGGCCAATATGAGGGGTTATAACCATTTCGTAACCGGCTTTTTTCTGTGCGGCTTTTAAAAAGTTCTCTAAACGCTCACGTAAAGCGGCACCTTTAGGAAGCCATAAAGGCAAGCCTTGGCCCACTTTTTTAGAAAATGTAAAAAGCTCAAGCTCTTTCCCTAGTTTTCTATGGTCACGCTTTTTAGCTTCTTCAAGCATTTCTAAATACTCTGTAAGATCCTTTTGTTTCGGGAATGAGATACCATATACACGTGTTAATTGCGGATTTTTTTCATTACCGCGCCAGTATGCACCAGCAACACTTAATACTTTAACGGCTTTTATAATGCCTGTATTCGGAATATGTCCACCACGGCATAGGTCTGTAAACGTATCGTGATCACAAAACGTAATGGTACCATCCTCTAGGTTTTCAATTAATTCTGTTTTGAAAGGGTTGTCCTTATATAAGGATAAGGCTTCTGCCTTTGTAACAGGGCGCATATTAAAATCATGTTTCCCTCTGGCAATTTCCAACATTTTGTTTTCAATAGCCTTAAAGTCTTTTTCAGAAATGGTTTGTTCACCAAAATCCACATCATAATAAAACCCGTTTTCAATAGCAGGACCGATGGTTAATTTCGCATTAGGGTACAACACCTCTATAGCTTGTGCCAATACATGCGCCGAACTGTGCCAAAAAGCCGTTTTGCCTTCGTCATTGTTCCAAGTATATAAAATCAAGTCGCCATCCGTGGTTAAAGGCGATGCGGTTTCTAAGGTTGTACCATTAAAGTTTGCCGAAATCACGTTTCTAGCAAAGCCTTCGCTAATGCTTTTTGCTACATCCATTGGTGTTACGTTTTTTTCAAACGTTTTAACACTGCCATCTGGTAAAGTAATATCTATCATTAAAAGAATTTTAATTGAGGCCCCAAAGATAATAGTATAATGATACACATACAATATTATGATTCTGTTATTTTATTTAATCGTGTTATCAATAACGTTTTGTTAAACACGGGCCTGTTTAAAATGGGTTAGATTAGAGTTGATGCTTAAACCTAGGGGCTGTTCCTATAAATAGAAGTGCTTTTTTTTTGGGGTGACGTTTTTATATGTATTTTAAGTTTTAATATGGCGTTCCCCTCCCTAAGGGTCGGGTCGGGCTATCCGTTACAAGTCCGCGTTCGTGCCTCACTGTGGGCTTTCCACTGCTATCCCTAACGCGAAACAGCTCTAAGCGAATTCTATTAATGTAAAGAACAGTGCCGTTAGCCATCATTTCAAAATGTAGTACTATATAAGGATAATACTAATGTGGTGTGGGGCGTGGGTGCTAAACATATATAATGTATCTTCACTATGGAGGCTAAGAGGGTGGGGTAAAAAAGATTAAGCCGAAGTATTAAGAAGTATTCGCGTCTGGCTAAAGTTAAGGATATCTCAATGAAACGTATAAGCAGATTGTAGTAAGAGGCAGATAAGAGCTTTTGGTTACATGTGCCAATTAAGTCAGTGCATTGTAGGGGCTATACCTGTTTTTTGTATTTATACCATCTCTAAAAAAACTGTTAGGTTAAATATAGTTGTAAAAACAAAGGGTGTTTAAAAAATAATATCATATAAATATCTGATTAACATGGAGTTAAAAAGTATTTTAAAATTTCTAAAAAAAAGTTTAAAAAGATGGTCTTTAAGAAGAAAAAGGGTTTTATATTTGCACCCGCTAAGCAAGGATATTTAGAATTGCGATTGCGTTACGTTCATAGAGATTTTAGGTGTTAAGGGTTTAAGGGAAACTTTTTTTTAAAAAAACCGGATAACGCATTGTAGATTGAAAAAAGGCTGTATATTTGCAGCCGCTTAAAACGGCAACGTTCGTTTTTTGTTTAGTTCATGAAAAGTGTTTTAC
>NZ_JBHMFC010000039.1:0-21442 GCF_042427585.1 Mariniflexile ostreae
GAATTATACTAAACCAATTTTTAGCTATATTTGAAAACAGGATTAAACTATAAATAATTTAACCCTGAAATTTTGAACTTACACAGATTTTAGGATAGTGTCAATAAAAAGCCGAACAACACAAAAACCAGATAAAACTCTTTTATTACCCAAAACACTAAGCTTTATTATTGCAAACACTTTAATGGTACAAAAAATGATACATTAACGCTTAAGAGCCTATAATTTAGTATCCACTTCATACCCATCATGTTTCCATTTTGAGATACCGCCTTGCAAATCATAAATTTTAACAAAACCAGCTTCTACAAGTTTTTGGGCACATGTATTACTTCTTCGTCCAGTTTTACAATATAACAACACGGGTTTGTTTTTATCCAGTTTGCTAATATCTTCTAAAAAACTAGGTGACGAGAAATCAATATTCTGAGAGGTCGCAATAAATTCCTTTTCGTGTTCTTCAGGGGTTCTAACATCTATAAACTGAACATTGTCTAGCTGTAAAAATGTATGCATTTCTTCAGGAGAAATAATTTTTATTCCTGAATCTTCTTTTGGTTTACAGCCTATCATAATCCAAACAAGGAAAAAAGTTAAAACGATAGCTAAGTTTTTCAAATTTAAGTTCATTTATTCAATATCACCTTCCCATTCTAACATACCTCCCAAAAGATTGTAAGCATTATCAAAACCCATTTCTTCCATAATCTCACATGCTTTTCCACTTCTCGCGCCAGATCGGCAATAAACATAATAGTTTTTATTTTTATCAAGCGCTTCCACTTCATCAATAAACCCTTGTCCTTTATGAATATCGATATGCAAGGCATTTGGAATCTTTCCTTCTGCAACTTCTGCATCTGTCCTTACATCTAAGATAACCGCGTTGTCATCATTTTCCAACTGCGACACCCATTCTTCTTGTGTTAATTCTTCCATATTATAGTTTTTTTAAAGTTCAAATTTAATATTTTCATTCGAATTTATGGTCAGAAATATTACAGAACTACTCTATTTTAAAGGAATGGCGATTTTAAATGTGTTAAAAAATATCAAGACATATAATATACCCCCTTTTATAATCGAATAAAAAAAACCATACCCAGAGTGCCACAAGTCTTATTACAACAAAAGACAATTGCCACATCTATTAAAGCGCTAACACATTGTACTATCCATGTGTTTTTAATTTAAAAACTGTTGCAATGCCTTATCAAGCGCTTCATAAGTAAATATTTTTTCATAAAATTGGCGCTTTTCGTTATTAAATATTAAAGTAGCCGGAATAGAGCCCGACCAGGCCTTATCTACTTTCGGAACCCACGTTTCCATATCTGCATCGTCTAAAACTATAACTTTAGATTTTATTTGATGGGCTACCATAAAGGGTTTTAATTTGGAGTCGTAAACATGAGGCAGATCCAAGCTTACCAGAATAACCCGAACATTTTTTTCTGAATATAGCTCGCTTATTTTTTCAAAATGTGGCAGCTCTTTAATGCATGGCGCACACCATGTCGCCCAGAAATTGATAATATATATATTACCATCCTTAGTGGTCCAGAGTTTTTCCAATTGGCCAAAATCATAGACATCCAAAGAAACATCATGTTCTATTTGGTTTTCTTTTACCACAACAGAGGGATTCCCAATAAAAGTTTGCTCTGGTTTTCTTGAGTGGTTACAAGTAAGCAGGCCTATGCCCAGAAGTAATGATATGCCATATTTCATAAGCTTAAAAATATATAAAGAAAGCGTTTAAAGGCAAAGGTTTAACAAACATTTAGATATAATATTATTATTAAAAGCTTCATTTATCAATACATTTGCAACATATAAAAAAGCAGCATTTTTTTAATAAGAAATTGGTAGCCTTTTTAAAAACAGCATTTATTTTAAAAAACTGGATTATTAGGACGGTACGGTTAATAGCAGACTAATTTCTCCTTAAAACCTAGTAATCACTTAAGGCTATCATAATTACTTATGATAGCTTTTTTTTCAAAAAAAAACTAAAAGTATTGCATAAGTGTATTTTCATGTCTATATTTGATCCTATTAAAGAAAAAAAATGAAAACAATATTAAATAAAACTTGGTGGTGGAGCTTTCGAAACTAAATTCGTGAAGTAACCCTATAGGTATATTTAAAATATAAAATATTCAAAAAGGCTTGTCATTCACGACAAGCCTTTTTTTAATTTAATTCAAATGAAAACATTCAATTTATACACCCATCATAAAAAAATTTTAGCAGATACCATTACACCGGTAAGTGTCTATTTAAAAATAAGAGACAAGTATCCCAATAGCGTACTGCTAGAAAGTAGTGATTATAGAGTAAACGATAATAGTTTCTCATACATTTGCTTTAACCCTATAGCCTCTATTAAGGTTCAAAAGGAAATCATTACCCAAACGTTGCCCGATGGAAGTACCACATTAACAAACCTTGCAGAAAACATAAGTGTTTCACAAGAAATCCACAAATTCACCCAGCGTTTTAATATCGACTCGAATGCACAATTTAAATTTATAAACAATGGCCTTTTTGGGTATTTAGCTTATGATGCGGTGCGCTATTTTGAAGATATAAAAATCTCTAAAAAAGAAGATTCTCTAGAGATTCCAGACATCTATTATGCGGTGTACCAAAATGTTATCGTCATAGATCATTTTAAAAATGAAGCCTATATTTTTGCCCATTGCCATGATACAGAAAACAATATAGACGATATCCACGAGCTTATTAAAGTGAATAATTTCGCAACTTATAAATTCTCTACAGAAGGCGAAATAAGTTCCAATTTAAAAGATGAAGAGTTTAAAGAGCATGTAAAATTAGCAAAAAAACACTGCGGTCGTGGCGATGTCTTTCAAGTTGTATTGTCTAAAAACTTTTCTCAAAAATTTAAAGGAGACGAATTTAATGTCTATCGTGCCTTACGAAGTATAAATCCTTCACCTTATTTGTTTTATTTCGATTTTGGCGACTTTAAAATTTTTGGTAGCTCACCAGAAGCACAGCTTATTGTTAAAGATGGCAAAGCAGAAATACATCCTATTGCAGGCACCTTTAAACGTAGTGGCAACGACACCCAAGATGCCGAATTGGCAAAAAAACTATCAGAAGACGAAAAAGAAAATGCCGAACATGTTATGCTTGTCGATTTGGCAAGAAACGATTTAAGCAGACATGGTAGCCAAGTAACGGTCGACAATTATCGCGAGGTACAGTTTTTCTCGCACGTTATTCATTTAGTTAGTAAAGTTACAGGACTAATACACCCCAAAACCACTACCATGCAAGTAGTTGCAGACACCTTTCCGGCCGGCACTCTTAGTGGTGCTCCCAAACACAGGGCGATGCAATTAATAGAACAATACGAGAAAACAAACCGTACTTTTTACGGTGGTGCCATTGGGTTTATGGATTTTGAAGGCAACTTCAATCATGCCATAATGATCCGTACTTTTTTAAGTAAAAACTATCGTTTACATTGGCAAGCAGGAGCGGGAACGGTTTCAAAATCTAATCCTGAAAGTGAGCTCCAAGAGGTGTACAACAAATTAGGTGCCTTAACAAAAGCTATTAAAATTGCTGAAAATATTTAAAATCATGGCGTTACCTTTCCCGAAAACTATCGGGAGGTCGGGCTTTCCGCTATATCTTTTTTGCGAAAAACAAAAAAGGATGCCGCTGCAATCCCTAACGCAAACACATAATTAAAATGAAAAAAATATTAGTTATAGATAATTACGACAGTTTTACATATAATCTGGTACACTATCTAGAAGATTTAAACTGCGACGTAACCGTTGTAAGAAACGATAAATTAACATTAGAAGATGTTGCGCCATTCGATAAAATTGTATTATCGCCAGGACCAGGAATCCCAGATGAAGCAGGTCTTTTAAAACCTATCATTAAACGTTATGCACCAACCAAAAGCATTTTGGGCGTATGTTTAGGCCAGCAGGCTATTGGCGAGGTATTTGGTGGCTCGTTAATAAACTTAGAAGAAGTGTACCACGGAGTAGCTACAAAAGTAACCCGTTGTGTAGAAGATGAATCCCTATTCCACGGATTAGAAAAAACCATTCAGGTGGGCCGATACCACTCTTGGGTCGTGGATCCTAACTTACCTGATTGTTTAGAAGCCACCTCTTTTGACGAAAACGGACAAGTCATGTCTTTACGCCATAAAGAATACGATGTAAAAGGCGTGCAATATCACCCCGAATCTGTATTAACTCCAGATGGTAAACAAATACTTAAAAACTGGGTAAACAGTTCCGCTTCGCGATAACAATAGGAACAACTGCCGGTATAAAAGATGGAAAAACAATTATAATCAATAAAAAAACACCTCGCTTTTGGGAGGAGAAAAAAGGAATGAAAGACGTATTAAACAGACTTATAAACCACGACACGATATCTACTGAAACTGCTAAACAGGTATTGGTCAATATTTCAAAAGGTGATTATAACCAAAGCCAGATTGCTTCTTTTCTTACTATATTTATGATGCGTAGCATTACATTAGAAGAATTAGCTGGATTTAGAAATGCCCTTCTGGAATTGTGTATTCCCATAGATTTAAAAGCGTTTAATGCTATAGATTTATGTGGCACAGGTGGTGATGGTAAAGACACCTTCAATATTTCTACCCTAGCCTCTTTTATTACGGCAGGAGCTGGCGTAAATGTAGCTAAACATGGTAATTATGGTGTATCTTCTTCTTGTGGATCCTCCAACGTTATGGAGTTTTTAGGAATTAAATTCACAAATGATGAAGATTTTCTTAAAAAAACTATAGATAAAGCAGGAATTTGTGTTTTGCATGCGCCACTATTTCATCCTGCCATGAAAAACGTGGGTCCCATCAGACAACAACTTGGCGTAAAAACGTTTTTTAATATGTTAGGCCCTATGGTAAACCCATCCTTTCCCAAAAATCAAATGGTAGGAGTATTCAGTTTAGAGCTATTAAGACTTTATGGCTATTTATATCAAAACACCGATATTAATTATACCATTGTGTATGCCCTTGATGGATACGACGAAGTATCGTTAACGGGTGGAACCAAAATTATAAAAAACCAATCTGAACTTATATTAAACCCAGAAGATTTTGGTGCTAAGCACATACAACAACACGAAATCTTTGGCGGCGACACTGTAACCAAAGCAGCAAAAATATTTGTAGATGTTATTAGTGGACATGGTACCGAAGCGCAAAACAATGTAGTTTGCGCAAACGCAGGACTGGCCATTGCTACCTCTAAAAACATCGACCATAAAGAAGGCTTTGAAATAGCAAAAGAGTCGTTATTTAGTGGTAAGGCTAAAGCCAGTTTAGACACCTTAATAGCATTGAGTAAATAAAACCATGAGGATCTGATAAAACAGAGTAATAAACATGAATATATTAGACCATATAGTAGCAGATAAACGAAAAGAAGTCGATTTTCGAAAAAAATTGATTCCTATTTCCCAATTGGAACAATCTGTTTTATTTGAACGGGCCACCACTTCCCTTGCCCAACAATTAAGAGAAAGCCAAACAGGAATTATTGCCGAGCATAAACGACGCTCGCCATCCAAAGCTGTTATCAACCAAAACCTTAATGTGTTTGATGTTGCTAAAGGTTATGAGCATGCCGGAGTTTGCGGGATGTCCGTTTTAACCGACGGAAAATATTTTGGTGGATCTTTAGACGATTTATTAACAGCTCGCGCCAGTTGCAACCTTCCTTTGTTAAGAAAAGAATTTATTATTGATGAATATCAAATTTTAGAAGCCAAGGCTTATGGCGCAGATGTTATTTTATTAATTGCCGCCATTCTTTCAAAAGAAGAAATCAAGCAATTTTCAGAATTCGCAAAAGGATTGGGTTTAGATGTCTTGTTGGAAGTTCATGACGAAGCAGAACTGCATAAATCGATTATGCCAAGTTTGGATATGCTAGGTGTAAATAATCGGAATTTAAAAACCTTCGAAGTGAGCCTGGAAACCAGTAAGGCTTTAAGCAAATGGATTCCTGACGATTTTGTAAAAGTATCAGAAAGCGGCATTAGTAATATAGAAGCGATAAAAACACTACAGCCATACGGTTATCAAGGGTTTTTAATTGGCGAAAATTTCATGAAAACCGATGATGCCGGTAAAAGTGCATCGGCATTTATAAAAACACTGCAAAAATGAAACTGAAAGTCTGTGGTATGAAATACCCTGATAATATAAGGCAAGTTGCAGCATTGAAGCCCGATTATCTTGGTTTTATTTTTTACGAAAAATCTGCTAGACACTTTAAGGACAGTCCTATTCTAGAACTGCCCCTTTCAATAAAAAAAACAGGTGTTTTTGTGGATGCTGATTTGGATTTTATTATTGAAAAAATCAATAAGCATGATTTGCAGGCGGTACAGTTGCACGGTCATGAATCTCCAGATTTTTGTAAGCAATTACAAAGCCAGGTGGAAGTCATTAAAGTCTTTAGTATAAAAGATACCTTCGATTTTTCTGTTTTACTGGCTTACGAGCAAGTCTGCGATTATTTCCTATTCGACACTAAAGGACAACTGCCTGGAGGCAACGGTTATACATTTAACTGGGACCTTTTAAAAAATTACCCTTCAACAAAACCTTTCTTTCTAAGCGGTGGCATTGGAGTTGATGAAATTGAAGATTTAAAAAAATTTAAACAAAGCAAAGCATCAACATACTGTTATGCCATCGATGTGAATAGTAAATTTGAGATAGAACCTGGATTAAAAAACATAGAATTATTAAATATACTTAAGGAAAATGTACCATTTCGCCCCTTATTATAATGAAGGTAATGCGAAATCTATTAAAACAAAAATAATCATTAAACATCCCGAACATCGGGACTGCACATGCAGGAGTTACAGAAATTATGAATTACAACGTAAATGAAAAAGGGTATTATGGTGATTTTGGAGGGGCATACATTCCAGAAATGCTATATCCTAATGTAGAAGAGTTGCGCCAAAACTATTTAAAAGTAATGGCAGAACCTGATTTTAAAAAGGAATTTGACCAACTTTTAAAAGATTATGTTGGGCGTCCCTCACCCCTTTATTTTGCAAAACGGCTTTCAGAAAAATACAAGACCAAAATTTATTTAAAGCGCGAAGATTTAAATCATACAGGAGCTCATAAAATAAACAACACCATTGGTCAAATTTTAGTTGCAAAACGATTAGGAAAACACCGCATTATAGCCGAAACTGGCGCTGGACAACATGGCGTTGCTACTGCAACGGTTTGTGCTTTAATGGGCTTAGAGTGTATTGTTTATATGGGTGAAATTGATATTGCCAGACAAGCGCCAAATGTTGCCAGAATGAAAATGTTGGGTGCCACAGTAGTTCCAGCTTTATCTGGAAGCCGTACCTTAAAAGACGCTACAAACGAAGCCATTCGCGATTGGATAAATAACCCCGTAGATACCCATTATATTATTGGTTCTGCTATTGGCCCCCATCCTTATCCCGATATGGTAACCCGCTTTCAATCTGTAATTTCCGAAGAGATAAAATGGCAGTTAAAAGCGCATGAAGGACGTGAAAATCCAGATTATGTTGTGGCCTGTATAGGTGGTGGCAGTAATGCCGCTGGAACCTACTATCATTTTTTACACGAAGAAGAAGTTGGTATTATTGCCGTAGAAGCTGCCGGTCTGGGTGTAGATTCTGGAGAAAGCGCAGCAACCTCTGTTTTAGGAAAAGAAGGCATCATTCATGGCTGCAAAACGTTATTGATGCAAACTTTAGACGGGCAAATTACCGAACCCTACTCTATTTCTGCTGGTTTAGATTATCCCGGTGTTGGCCCCATGCATGCCCATTTGGCAAAAACGGGGCGTGCAGAGTTCATGTCTATTACCGATAACGACGCCATGAATGCGGGATTGGAACTCTGTAAATTGGAAGGCATTATCCCTGCTATTGAAAGTTCGCATGCTTTGGCCATTTTTGCACAAAGAACATTTAAGCCAGACGATGTGGTGGTGGTTAGTTTATCAGGCCGAGGCGATAAAGATTTACAAAACTATATAGAATATTTTAAAATATAACATAGGGGCGTTCCACTCCCGATAACCATCGGGAGGTCGGGCTTTTCGCTATATCTTTTTTGTGAAAAACAAAAAAGGATGCCGCTGCAATCCCTAACGCAACCAAGCTTTAAAAATCTGTGACGTTTAAAAAAATAAAACACAATGAATAGAATTAATCAAAAATTACAAGAAAGCAAAAAATTGCTTTCCATATATTTCACGGCAGGTTACCCTAGTTTAAACGATACCGCTTCTATTATTCAGGATTTAGAAAAAAACGGTGTCGATATGATAGAAATCGGACTCCCTTTTAGCGATCCACTTGCAGATGGTCCCACCATTCAAGCAAGTTCTACAACAGCTCTAAAAAACGGCATGACTTCCGAAGTGTTGTTTAATCAGTTAAAAGATATAAGATCATCGGTTTCCATTCCATTAATTATTATGGGATATTTTAATCCCATATTGCAATATGGCGTTGAGGCGTTTTGTAAAAAATGTGCAGAAATTGGTATTGATGGGCTTATTATTCCAGACTTACCTGTAGACGTATATCATGAAGACTATCAAGCCATTTTTAAAAAATACGGCCTCATTAATGTGTTTTTAATTACACCACAAACACCAAAAGAACGCATTGAGTTTATCGATTCTGTTTCTAATGGTTTTATTTACATGGTAAGTAGCGCTAGCGTAACAGGCAGCCAATCGGGTTTTGGAGAAGAGCAAACCACTTATTTTAAACGCATAAACGATATGAAGCTTAAAAACCCGCAAATTATTGGTTTTGGAATTTCTAATAATGAAACTTTTACTCAAGCCACCAAATATGCCAAGGGCGCTATTATAGGAAGTGCATTTATCAAACATTTAAAAGCAAAAGGCCCTGATTCTATAAAAGAATTTGTGACCTTTGTAAAACCATAAATTTATCTCCCATGTCCGAAATAAAAAAAGTAATAATTGTCGGAGCCGGTTTTGCGGGTTTACAACTTGCTCAAGACTTAATAAACAACAAAGAATATGAGGTTTATTTGATAGATAAGCAAAATTACCATCAATTCCAGCCCCTCATGTATCAAGTTGCAACAGCTAGGCTGGAACCTGCTAGCATCTCATTCCCCCTTCGAAAAGTTTTTCAGAAGGCAAAAAATGTTAGAATCAGGATTACCGAGGTAACAGAAGTTGATTTCGAAAAAAAACAGGTTTCAACAACCATTGGAGATTTCGATTACGACCATTTGGTTATAGCCATAGGATGTACCACCAATTATTTTGGAAATGCCAATTTAAAAGATTACGCTTATCCTATGAAAACCATTCCAGAAGCTATTCAGCTTAGGAATAGAATTTTACAAACGTTCGAAGATGCCCTAAACACCAATAACCCTGAAAAACTACAAACCCTATTAAATTTTGTAATTGTAGGAGGTGGCCCAACAGGAGTTGAACTGGCTGGTGCATTGGCCGAAATGAAGCGCCATATACTTCCTAAAGATTACCCCGATAAAGATTTTTCAAAACTCACCATATACCTTTTAGAAGGTGCTGCACATACCCTGAACCCTATGAGTGAGGGCTCTCAAAAAATGTCGCAAAAATACTTAGAAGAACTTGGGGTTATTGTTAAAACCAGCACTATAGTTAGCGATTATGATGGAACTGTTGTTACCTTAAATAACGGAGAAAAAATAAATTCTAAAAATCTCGTTTGGGCAGCAGGTGTTACAGGAAATTGTATTGATGGTTTTCCTAAATCTTGTATTACAAGGGGTAACCGTTTGATCGTAAACCGGCACAATGAAGTCGAAGGACTTAAAAACGTGTATGCTGTAGGAGATATTGCGTATATGTCGACCCCAAAATACCCTAACGGTCATCCTCAAGTAGCTAGTGTTGCGCTACAGCAAGCAGATTTATTAGCTAAAAACCTTGAAAATTTATCCAAAAACAAACCGTTAAAACCCTATGAATACACAGATAAAGGGGCTATGGCGACTATTGGTAAACGTAAAGCTGTTGTAGATTTACCTAAATTTAGTTTCCAGGGCCGTTTGGCTTGGTTTACATGGATGTTTATACATCTTATGCTTATTTTAAGTGTAAAAAACAAACTACTTATTTTTATGAACTGGACCATCAGTTATTTTAATAATGATAGTACACTAAGAATAATAATGAAACCTGCTCGCGTAAAAGTAAAAACAAAAAAAGATTAACAGAAATCACCGTCTAATTAAACACTTAAATCCTTTTAACAATTTGTCGATTGTTTTATGATATTTTTAATAAAATTTGACTCTCTGTTTTGTATCTTACCATTATCATAAAATAACAACTATTACAAACGTTATAAAATATATTGGCGTTTTGAAACCAAAAAACAATTGAGACCTATATAAAATACAAATATGGATGTCCAAAATCCAGGTTTGTAAAAGCTAACAAAGCCTATTCTCACTTTAAGAATAGGTTTTTATTTTATATTATAAAAAATAAATATACCCTAACTTGTAATATATTCGTATAGTATAAAATACTACGAAAAACTGCTAATGGAAAATATAGATAACATAGAATTAAAATACCTTACTTTAAATGATTATCAAGAATTAAAGGCCGCAATGATTGCATCTTATAGCTCTATGCCTGACTCTATTTGGAATGAAAAGCAAATCAAAACTCTGATTGAAAAGTTCCCAGAAGGCCAAGTCGTTATAAAAATAAACAATCAAATTGCGGGTTGCGCATTATGTATTATTGTAAACTATGACTCTTTTGACGACAATCATAGCTATGAAGATATTACAGGGAATTACACGTTTAGCACCCACACCAGCGAAGGTGATATTATTTATGGTATTGATGTGTTTATAAAACCAGAATTTAGGGGCTTACGATTAGGCAGAAGGCTCTACGATTATAGAAAGGAACTATGTGAACGTTTAAACCTAAAAGGGCTTGCTTTTGGTGGCCGAATCCCCAATTATCACAAGTTTGCCGACACGTTATCTCCAAAAGAATATATCGATAAGGTTAGACGAAAAGAAATACATGATCCTGTTTTAAATTTTCAAATTTCAAACGATTTTCATCCTGCACGTATATTAACCAATTATCTTGAGGGGGATTCAAATTCTCGAGACTATGCTGTTTTGCTAGAATGGGACAATATTTATTATGAAAAGAAAAACAAAAAGGCCAGTACTATAAAAAAAATAGTGCGATTGGGTTTGGTACAATGGCAGATGCGTCCTTACAAAACTTTGGACGATGTTATGGAACAAGCCGAGTTTTTTATAGATGCAGTGTCTGGTTATAGAAGTGATTTTGCACTATTCCCAGAGTTTTTTAATGCGCCTTTAATGGCCGAAAATAATCATTTATCTACACCAGAAGCTATTAGAGAACTGGCAAACCATACTTCAGAAATGGTGCATCGGTTTTCGAAATTGGCCATTTCATACAATATAAACATCATCACCGGAAGCATGCCAGAAGTTGTAGAGGGCAAGCTTTATAATGTAGGCTATCTGTGCCGACGCGATGGTAGCATGGAGCGTTATGAAAAACTGCACGTAACTCCAGATGAGGCGAAAGTTTGGGGCATGGTAGGTGGCAATAAACTCCAAGCTTTTGATACCGATTGTGGTAAAATAGGTGTTTTAATATGTTACGATTCTGAATTCCCCGAATTAAGTAGGCTCTTGGCCGATGAGGGCATGGACATATTGTTTGTTCCGTTTTTAACAGATACACAAAATGGATTTTCCCGTGTTCGCCACTGTGCGCAAGCCAGAGCCATTGAAAACGAGTGCTATGTAGCCATTGCCGGAAGTGTTGGGAATTTACCAAAAGTACAAAACATGGACATACAATTTGCACAATCTATGGTGTTTACGCCTTGCGATTTCCCTTTCCCTACCAATGGAGTGAAAGCTGAGGCCACGCAAAATTCTGAAATGATATTGATTGCAGATGTAGACATTGATTTACTCCGAAATTTAAATCAGTTTGGAAGTGTGAGAAATTTAAAGGACAGACGTACTGACCTTTTTGAACTAAGAAAAAAATAAAAACATGAACTATCATATCATTATCAATAATGTAAAAACGGTTGAAGAACTTAAAGATGCATGGACCCATGCAGATTATATCGCCTTATTAGAGCGCTTCGAATTTCCGGATGCCGAAAATTCTAAACCCGAAGAATTACAAGAATTGCTCTTTATGGCGATTTCAGATTTTGAACCCCATGAAGCTGCAGCCATTTTATTAAGTTACAAACTATCCGATCATTTAAATGAGAATCAAATAGAACAGATATCCCATGAAATGCTTTTGGATAAAATCTCTGAAGAGTATAGAGATATCACACTTCATCATCAGCTTTTTAATATCAATCAATTATTGCACAAAGCCTACAACGGGTCTTTTCCCAATGCTAAAGCTACCATAATTGAATTTGAAATAAGTCCCAATCAAGATGTTACAAAAGAAGTAGCGCTTAAAGTTTTAGATGCCACCTTAGCAAAAAACAATGTGATAAAACGGCTCTTTCCAGATCAACTTGCAGGAAAAGAGATGTTCGAAGAAGCCGAAGCCATTGTTTGGGACTTAAACGCGAAAACAGATACGTCTTTTGTTTTAACTACTTCAGAATATTGGATTAGTAGGGATGAGTTTAAGGAGGCCGAATACGATGTTACTATTGTTCCTTTCGAGGACGAAAACGAATAATTACGTTTAAATTATGCCTTTAAACATTGTACTTTTAGAACCCGAAATACCAAATAACACAGGTAATATTGGAAGATTGGCATTAGCCTCGGGTTCTCATCTCCATTTGGTTAAACCTTTTGGATTTCAAATTAACGACACCCGATTAAAACGTGCCGGATTGGATTATTGGCAACATTTATCGGTGACGTATTATGAAAACATTGAAGAGTTTTTCTCTATTAATAAAAGCAAAAAAATGGTGTTTTTATCTAGTCATGGCCAAAAAAACCATTGGGATATTCCTTTTGAAAATGATTTGTTCTTAGTTTTTGGAAAAGAATCGGTTGGACTGCCTAAATCTTTAATAGAAAAACATCCTGATGCACTTTATAAAATCCCATTATACAGTGAACACGTTAGAAGTCTTAACCTTGCAAATGCCGTTGGTATTGTTGTATATGAAGGTTTAAAACAGTTAGATTAAGAAAGCATTACACTATTCAACCGCAGCCCAAAGCGCTTTAATGCGCTCTATATCTTGTTTCATAGCGTCGAATATTTCTTTTTGAGGCAAAGAAACATCTTTCCTACCATGTTCGGCCCCACCTAAGTTGTACTCACAATGCAAGGAAACAGGAGCCTGAATTTTATAGGTTTTGAGTAATTTAAAATACGCTTTAAAATCGACCATCCCCTTACCAATTGGCACATTTACCAATTCCCACTGCCCTTTAACAAGCGCCCATTTAAAATCTTTAAGTACCAAAGAGTTAATATGTGGAGCAATTAATTTAAGACCTGTTGGCCAAGACTTACCGCCTTCTACTGTAGCATGCCTAATATCATATTGACACCCCATAAAACCGTTATTCAAGACTTTAAAAGCATTATGGATGTCCCAAATAGAAGCTCCAAAGTCAAGTCCTGCGTGATTTTGGTAAGCACCTTTTATACCGTAATGTTTATTAAGTTTAGACAAGGGCTTTAACTGCTTTTTAATGTCTGAAATTGCTTCTGGAATAGATTTGTTTTTGGGGTATTTATAATATCCCAATCTATAAAGCTCAACACCCAATTTAACGGCGGTTTCCAATATGTCTTTTGTAAAAGGTTCATCTATTGAAAGAATACCAGACGTTATCATTTTGGGTTCAAATCCTACCGCTTTTATATGTTCTATGGCTTTAGGTAAATCGTCTTTAACCCGCTCTGGAAGCACATGTCCTTTATTTCTCACCGATAGGTCTATACCGTCAAATCCCATTTGAGCAGCAGCATCTGCCATATCTCTATAGTCCAAAAACTGAAGGTGTTTTGAAAAAATATGAACTTCTAAATCGCTTCTTTGGTCTTTGGAGTTTAAAAAGGATTGCGAAAATGCAGGCAATACTGTTGCTCCTACCCCTGCCAATACCGAGGTTTCAATAAAAGACCGTCTTGTAATTTCCTTTTTCATTATAGAATTTCAGAAAAGCTAAATTACAAATTAATGTGAAGTCGTAATTAAGGGATTTTGTTTTTTAGCATTTTTAAATACATGGTTTCCACTTTTGTACGAGCCCAAGGGGTTCGTCGTAAAAATTTAAGACTAGATTTTACCGATGGATTATCATTAAAACATCGAATGTTAATAACCAGACCCATATATTCCCAACCGTAATGCGCTACTAATTCGTTAATAATTTGTTCAAGTTTTACCCCGTGTAACGGATTATTAGGTTGGGATTCCATTTATAATATTTTTAATTTTAATAGCCTTTTCAAAGTGGTTTAACCGATGTGTTTTAATCCACCATTCCGCAACTTCCATAAGCACCTCCGGATTGTCATTTTCATTCTTAAAAAAAGCATAAAAAGAAACTCCTACTTGGTCGCCTTTTGCGGCAATTTTTTTATTGCAAACTGCTATAATTTTATCTTTCAGACTCTCTTGCATTACACTAATTCCTTCTATCCGTACTGCGGTTCGGTCTTCTAGCACTATTGCTCCTTCCTGAGTTTTTATTAGAACTCCCAGAGGATTTTGAATTGTTTCGAGAACCTCTATTTTGACGGCCTTGCCCTTGTTTTATAGGTTCTGTAGATGCATTGGGATCTGGCTCAAAACCTTCTAAAATTTCAACAGGAAGTTTCATTTCAATCAGTTTTTCAATATCTCTTAAAAAGCTGGTTTCATCTGCACTTACTAAAGACAAAGCGATACCACTAGCTCCTGCTCTACCGGTTCGTCCAATTCTATGCACATAATCTTCTGGAATATTTGGAATTTCAAAATTGATCACATGTGGCAATAATGGTATATCCAAGCCTCTAGCGGCAATATCTGTCGCCACCAAAACTCTAACGCTCCCACTTTTAAATCCAGCCAATGCTTTCGTTCTGGCACCTTGACTTTTATTACCATGAATGGCAGAGGCTGTAATACCAGCCTTTTCCATCTTTTGGCAAAGTTTATTGGCACCATGCTTAGTTCGTGTAAACACTAAAACCTGCTTCCAATTACCATCTAAAATCAATTTAATAATTAAATCCGTTTTTAAATCTTTAGCAACGCGATACACTTTCTGGTTTATGGCCTCCACGGTTGTATTTTCCGGTGTCGCTTCTACCTGAACGGGATGGTTTAAAATACCATGAGCCAGCCTCTTAATATCTTTAGAAAATGTTGCCGAAAACATAAGATTTTGGCGTTTTACAGGTATCATTTTTATAACACGCTCGATATCCCTTAAAAATCCCATGTCCAGCATACGGTCGGCCTCATCTAAAACAAAAAACTCAACTTGTTTTAAAGATAATAAACCTTGGTTGTTCAAGTCTAACAAACGTCCTGGAGTTGCCACCAGAATATCTATTCCCTGACGCAGTGTTGCTGCTTGTGGATTTTGATTAACACCTCCAAAAATAACAGCGCTTTTTATATTTAAAAACGTACTATATTCTTTCACATTGGCATAAACCTGTGCAGCCAATTCACGTGTTGGAGTTAAAATCAATGCCCGAATAGGTCTGTGTTTTCCAGTTGTTTTTTCAGAAAGCAATTGTAAAATAGGCAAAGTAAAACCTGCTGTTTTTCCCGTCCCTGTTTGAGCAGATGCTAAGATATCCTTTCCCTCTAAAATCGGAGGAATGGCTTTTTGTTGTATAGGAGATGGTGTTGTGTATCCTTTTTCGCTAATAGCTTTTAGCAAGGCTTCGGATAGGCCTAAAGATTGAAATGACATATATTGTGTTTATGAAGCAAACACTATTTAATTAGGTCACTCCTTTTAATTTCCGACAAAGGTACGTTTAATTTTAGGATTTTGTTTAAAATCTTGAAATTGCATAAAAAACACCAAAGCTCATGTTCATTTTTATTTAAACCATTATTACGGTATTATCTAGAACTTAAAGCAATTAAAACAAGTTTAAAATTCATTTTATTAAAAAAAACCTTTGCTGTTTATTTGTTTAATCGTAATATTGCAATGTAACAATATAACACCTATGGGATTATCAAAAACTGAAATATTTACAGACCTACAAAATGAAATCGCCTTAATAGCCAAGGTCTTCGGCCACCCTGCTAGAGTAGCCATATTAGAACATCTTTTTAAGATAGACGCCTGTATATGCGGAGACTTGGTAAACGAAATTGGATTAGCACAACCCACTATTTCTCAACATTTAAAAGAGTTGAAACAGTTAGGCTTAATTAAAGGCAATATAGAAGGCACACGTGTTTGTTATTGCATCCATACAGAAAATTGGATTAAAATGAAAGACATTATGTTCCAGTTTCTAAATCAAGATCTTCCTAAGGCAGATTGTTGCTAAAGGCATGTGATTTTATAAACGCGATAAAACTGTAAAAAAATACAGGACTATAGCCTTTTATTAAAATAAATGAATACTACGTCTAAAAATAAACACTAAAAAAATGAAAAAAGAACAAGAATTAAAAAACATAGTAAAAGCGCGTTATGCACAAATTGCAGAACAAGATAAAGCAGACAACGCATCGTCTTGCTGTGGCGCAACACCTACATCAAACAAGGTTTACAATATTATGATGGACGATTACTCTAAAACCGAAGGGTATATTGAAGATGCCGACTTAGGTTTGGGCTGTGGGCTCCCTACTCAATTTGCAAAAATAAAAAAAGGGGACACTGTTATAGATTTAGGTTCTGGCGCGGGCAATGATTGTTTTGTTGCCAGACATGAAACTGGTTCTGAAGGGAAGGTAATCGGATTGGACTTCACCCCCATCATGGTTCAAAAAGCACGAATAAATGCAGAGAAACTAGGTTATAACAACGTGGAGTTTAGAGAAGGTGATATTGATAATATGCCGGTTTCAGACGCTATTGCAGATGTTATTGTGAGCAATTGTGTTCTTAATTTAGTGCCTAATAAACAAAAAGTGATTGGTGAAATCCATAGAGTTTTAAAACCAGGCGGTCACTTTAGTATATCGGATATTGTATTGGTAGGCAACCTGCCCAATGCCTTAAAAGAAGATGCCGAAATGTATGCGGGTTGTGTTGCTGGAGCCATACAAAAAACGGAATATCTGAAAATGATAGAAGACCAAGGGTTTAAAAATATACAAATCCAAAAAGAAAAACCTATTAGCATTCCTGATGATATTCTTAGTAAATACCTCAGTAATGAAGAAGCTGAAAGGTTTAATAGTGGAGGATCTGGAATTTTTAGTATCACCGTTTACGCAGAAAAAACAGGAGCAACAGAAGAAAAATCAACTTTAAAATTTTCAGATATCCAAACTGCAGATTCATGTAATCCAAATACGGGATGTTGTTAATCCATCAAAAAATCAAAAAAAATGGCTTTATTTCATAAAATCGAAGACACTATTTCAGCATTAAAAGTTGAAACCTTATCACAAGAACGTAAACAAACCCTGCTACCCTTAATCGATTATATCAAAGAAAATATAAAAGAAAAACAAGAGATCCGTATAAATTTCATTTGTACACACAACTCCCGCAGAAGTCATTTATCACAGGTTTGGGCGCAAACTATGGCGTATTATTTCAATATAAAAAATGTGTTCTGCTACTCTGGTGGAACAGAAGCCACAGCCCTTTTTCCAGTAGTGGCAGAAACTTTGCAGCATTCCGGATTTGAAATACAAAAAATTTCAGAAAACAACAATCCTATTTACAGCATTAAATATGCAGAAAACGAACATCCTATTATAGGGTTTTCTAAAACATATGAGCATGATTTTAATCCGAAATCTAAATTTGCTGCTATTTTAACCTGTTCTCAAGCAGATGGTGATTGTCCTTTTATTGTTGGTGCAAAAAAACGCATCTCATTACCTTTTGACGACCCAAAAGCTTTTGATAAGACACCTCAACAGGCCATAAAATACAATGAAAGAAGCTTGCAAATTGCCACCGAACTGTTTTATGTATTCTCTCAAATAAATTCGTAAATATGGCATCAAATAAAAAACTGAGTTTTCTAAATAGCTATTTAACCGTTTGGATTTTCATTGCTATGATTTTAGGTGTGGGTATTGGTTATTTTATCCCGTCGTTTCCAAACATAATCAATTCGTTTAGCCATGGCACAACCAATATCCCCATAGCTATCGGGTTGATACTCATGATGTACCCTCCTTTAGCCAAGGTCAATTACTCCCTATTGCCTAAGGTTTTTCAGGATGTGAAGATCCTTTCCGTGTCTTTAATACTAAACTGGATAATCGGTCCTTTTTTAATGTTTTTTTTAGCCATTATTTTTTTGCGGGATCACCCAGAATATATGGTGGGCGTTATATTAATAGGTTTGGCACGTTGTATTGCCATGGTACTGGTATGGAATGACCTTGCAGAAGGTAATAGCGAATACGGTGCAGGACTAGTGGCTTTAAATAGTGTTTTCCAAGTATTTGGCTATAGTTTTTATGCGTGGATCTTTATAACCATTCTCCCTCCCTATTTTGGATTTGAAAGTGCTATTGTAGACATTTCTGTCGCTACCATTGCAGAAAGTGTGGCCATTTATTTAGGGGTTCCCTTTGTATTGGGTATTTTAAGCCGACTAATTTTAGTTAAACTTAAAGGTGATGCCTGGTACACCGAAAAATTTATTCCAAGCATTTCTCCAATAACGTTAATAGCCCTCTTATTTACCATAGTGGTTATGTTTTCATTAAAAGGGGAGCTAATCGTAGAAATACCAAAAGATGTTTTAATTATAGCAGTGCCTTTACTCATCTATTTTACATTGATGTTTATCATTGCTTTTTTCTTTACCAAAGCAATGGGGGCAGCCTACGACAAGACGGTATCTGTAGCCTTTACCGCTGCTGGTAACAACTTTGAATTGGCCATTGCCGTTGCCATTGCTGTTTTTGGACTGAATTCTGGCCAGGCTTTTACTGGGGTGATTGGACCTTTGGTGGAAGTTCCCGTATTGATTTTATTGGTTAGGGTTTCGTTTTGGTTGCGGAAAAAATATTATCCAAAATCCATTTCCAAAAAGCACATGAAGCAAGAAATGCTTTAAAATACGACGTATTATTGGGCTTTAAGCATCGCTTTTAGTTTATAATGCTTATTTCTATACTATAAATTTATGGAATTGTTTTTCTTATGATGTGTGAGATTCCTCATGACGAATCTTTACAGCAATAGCATCTTCAGTTCCATAAATTTTAAGTTCTTTAATGTCTGCTGGAAGGTTAAAGCCTCTACTGACTAATTCTTGTTTCACTTGCCGTATTATGGTGCCTCGCAAAACAAGAGATGCCCGTCTATAATCTACGGTATCCACCCAAAAGAAAACTTTTAAATTCACGGTACTGGAAGCCAGTTCATGCTCTATAACAAAATTTTCGTGAGCTATATCATGAACAATTTCAGTATTAGCATCCAAAATGTCTTGTATGAGTTTTTTAGCACTTTCAATATCGTCTTCATAACCAATACCTACTAAAAAATCGACACGGTAAAAACCATCGGCAGTATAATTGGCTACAGGCTTGGTTAAAACATCGCTGTTAGGAATGAAAATATCCCTACCATCAAAGGTTTTGATATGTGAATACCGAAAGCTTAAAGCTTTCACTTTTCCAAAAATATCATCGATTTTAATAGTATCATTAATATTAAAAGGTCGATTGAAGGCCAGAATAATTCCTGCTAAAAAATTCTTTCCAATATCTTGAAAAGCAAAACCCAAAATAATCGCACCACCGCCAACGGCAGTTAAAAGCCCTGTGGCAATACCATTTAAACCCGCAACCTGTAACGCTATCATGATGGCAATAACAACTAAAATAATCTTAATGGCTTGAGCTAAAAAACGCGCCATTAGAGGGTCTTCCGATTTTTTTTGAATTCTTTTTTTGTAAATATTCGTTAACAGCTGCGCCAACAATACGCCTGCAATAACCACTAAAATCCCTAAAGCAATTCTAGGGAGTACAATGAGGAATTTTTCGTAATATCCTTCTAAAGATTTGGTAATGGTCTGTCTGGAGGATTGTAAAAATAAAATCATGAGCAGCATTTTACTTTAAAGATACTAATAAATCTTAAAAAAATTCCCGGTATTGAAGGACTCTAAAATCGAAAGTATTAAAATTAGGATTACTATTTTTAAGTTGTTGGTATAAAGGCATGCTTCCAATAGCTCTATTTGCCGAACCCGATGCAGAGGTTAGAGATACGGTTTTTATTATTCTAAACTCCTCACACTGCTGCTTCGTGTTATCGTTCGCTACAGATATTGCAGGTTTCGAAAACATGGGAAGTTTAATTTGATGGATTCTTGGTATGTCGCTTGATATAATTTCAAGTTTTAAACCATGGGTTTTAATATGTTTTCTAAAAAAGTATTCAGGACCATTTTTACTGTTTCCTCCGGTAAATAATAGCGTATCAATATTGGGATATTGTTTTAAATAGCCTATCAGGTTACGCAGTTTAACGTTTTCCATACCCAAATCTGAAGCGTTTACTTTTTCCCGTTCGCAAGCATCCACTATATCACAAATCCCTATTTTATGTTTTATTAAAAACTGTTTTCGTTCATTAATCGCTTGTTGGGAATTATCATAACGCAACTTTAAATTATAGATTTCATCAATATACAGCCATAAAGAATTGTAATAACTACCATAACAAAAATCTACATCTTTTTCCAAAAGCTCGCCACACGAAAACCGTGGTGGCGGCAATGTACCAACAATCAGTTTTGTAGTATCATCTTTAATGAAAGGTTTATAGGGATGTGTATGTTTAAACATAATTATACTTAACACAAAGCCAATACTTTTATACGTGTAATAAGGGTTACTACGTGAAACACATAAAGAAGTGATTTAAACTTTTTTTAAAAAAAATGAGAAGGGTTGTGGATATTTGTGTTGCGAAACATAAATAACTAAATCACAACCCTATATGTACTCAGTACTCGACAAATATACAATAGAAATGGAAATTGTGCCATACTTACCAATGCCAAAAAGAGGTTTTCCTCCAACTGTTCCGTTGGTTGAGATTATCAACGCAATTCTCTACAAGCTGAAAACAGGCGTGCAATGGCATCAATTGCCAACAGAGGTGTTCTTTAAAGAAAAGACATTAAGTTGGGAATCGGTCTATTAT